>JBDKJC010000145.1:0-7256 GCA_039796815.1 Cyanobacteriota bacterium
TCATAGCAGGGCCCATAGTCGATCGCCAGTATTTTGAATCTCAAATTGAGCCTCATCTCGGTAAAGGAGTTGAGTACGTCGGACATTTGGCACAAACTCAATTAGTCAAGCTATTACAGTCTGCTGCCGTTACCCTATGCACTCCTGTATGGCCAGAACCATTTGGACTTGTAGTTATTGAGAGCCTTGCCTGTGGTACTCCCGTAGTAGCATTTGACCGTGGGGCGATGGCAGAAATTTTAGATTGCCAAACTGGTGTTTTAGTTCCTCCTGGTGACACTGATGCGATGGCAACAGGAATCAAGCAAGCAAAACGACTGTCTCGTTATTCTTGTCGAAAATTGGTTTTAGAACGATTCTCTCTAGAAATCATGGTTGAAAAGTATATTCAGGCTTTTGAACGAATTATTAGCCAACACCAAAGAAACAGAAACAAATTATGCACCTTGGCTACTACATACACCTCCACGGTAAAGGACATGCCCAAAGAGCTAGAGCGATCGCTCAACACTTCAACTTCCCCGTTACATTCATCGGCACTGATGTTAGTCAAAACGACTGGGAAGGAATAAACGATTATCAATTACTAGACCTACCGCCAGACAAATTAGAGTATGTTCCTAATTTGCCCCTCAACCAAGATTGTCAGACTTATTCCTTTCACTATGCCCCATTTTATGCCGACAGTTATCGTCAAAGGGCAGTAATGCTCGCACAATGGGTAGAAAAAACTCAGCCTGTAGCTGTAATCGTTGATGTATCGGCAGAAATTAGCCAATATTTGAGGCTTTTGGGAGTTCCAGCGATCGCAATTCGTCAACATGGCGATCGTGGGGATTCAGCGCATTTAGCGGGCTATGATGCAGCTTATAAACTGTTTGCTCCTTATCCACCAGCGTTAGAATTAGATACTGTACCAAGCTGGATTATCGATAAAACAATCTACGCTCCTGGTTTTTCTCGATATTCTGCCCGATTGCTCACCCGTTCTGCTGCTAGAAAACAATTGGGTATATCTTGTCAGCAAAAGGTGGTTGTGGTGCTTAATGGTCGAGGTGGAGGTCAACATTCATTGTTCAAAATTGCCGCAGTAGCAGTCGCCACGCCAGAATGGTTCTGGTTGATTGTGGGGAGGGTAGAGCGCAATTGTCAGAGCTTACCCAATAACGTTTTAGTTGTCGGTTGGTGTCAAGATACCTATGTTTATCTTAAGGCTGCTGATGTGGCGATCGCTTCTGCTGGACACAATACGGTGATGGAAATAGGTACAGCAACAGTACCCTTGATCTGCATTCCCGAACCACGACCTTTTGATGAACAGCAAGTTAAGGCAGAGTTATTAGCAAAACTGGGGTTGTGTTATTTGTTAACATCTTTTCCTACGGCGACATCAATAAAATCTATCTTGCATAAAGTTAGTAGGCTCAATGTTAGTAAGTGGACGCAGATTATGGCTGCTGATGGGGCAAAGCAAGCTGCTATGGCAATTTCTTCAGAGGTAAAATTATTAGCTGCTTATCAGTTTAAAACTCGCGCCAAGACGCCAAGACGCAAAGATGCAATCTCAAACGAAGACACGAAGTTAGGGCTTTAGCACATTGTACCCTTGTGGTATACCACTTCGCATAAGACGCAAAGGTTTTTATAGGAAGTAATCAGGCGGACTTCATATAAAAAGCTTAATCTACCTTTGATGGAAAAATATTACTTTCGTGTTTTTTACCAAAATAATGGAGGCAATTACCAACTAAATAGCTTAGAGCTTAGAGCTTACAGCTTATTACTAGCCTGTATTTCTGCTGCTGTTGGATGTTTAACTATGGTAATTTCATCGGTTAATTCGATATATCCCATGGCAGCGAACTGTTTGAGCCATTTTTCCATGGGGAAAATGTGCCATTTTTGCGCGAAAACTCGCGCATTGTTGACTATTTCTGTTAGATGATGGAGGGGAGGAGCAAATGAGGGATGAAACTGATGATACGCTAAAGCACTTATTTTGTAGTGAGGAAGTTGGTGCGATCGCGCCGTGAAGGCAAAGTCGGTATCTTCTCCACCATAACCATGATAGCGTCTATCGAAGCCCTTTAGCTCCTCGAATGTTTGTTTTCTCATCCCAAAGTTCAATGACCAAAATAACTCATAAGGGTGAGGTTTTTTCTGCCACTGAGCTGGTGTTATTCCCTGCAAATCATGGGTTGAAGACTGCTGGTATAGACTGTCGAACGTCCAGCTAGTAGTCTGCCAATTTTGCTCTAAATAGCGTACTGAACCTGAATATAATGCATCTTCTTGCTCGAGATGATAATTAAATACTCTAATTAGATTGCGATCGCTAATACAGTCTACATCGAGAAAAATTAGCTTATCTCCTCTTGCCATTGCTGCTGCCTTATTTCTGGCTGCTGCCAAGGGTAGAACATTATCTTTTGTATCTTTTGTATCTTCTGTATTAATTGTCGCTGTCAAAATCTTAAAAGGTGTTGCTGGCAAATCGGGAAGACAATCGTTCATACAGACTATGACTAATTCATCAGGATGATCTGATGATTGAATTAACCCTTTAACCAAATTTTGAAGATGTAATTCTCGCTTAGCATAGATTGTACATACAGAGATCTTATTCATCTGGACAAAAAGCTATATTCTCATTAATTCTAATAATTCCTTATTTGCCTATACATTTTTTGATGAATATTTGTAAACTGATCTAGGAGTCTGATTTTTATACAATGAGTGTTTACAGTAGTTGATTTATGAAGCGAGCATCCAAAACAGAGAATTATCTATTAATCGGTCATGTTTTAGCAATGGCATTTGGCTTGGCAGGAATTGTGCTGGTGCTACCCAATATTGAGTTTCAGGCAAAGCTAGCGGAATTTACTTGGGGTTCGAGGATCTTTGGCTGGTCAATGGCTGGTGGCGGAGTGGTTTATATGCTGTTAGCCACGGCGGCGGTTGCTTTGTATGCCTATCGCACATTAGGGGTATGGCATTGGTTAAGTTTTATGATCCCAGCGATCGCTTTATCCCTCGGCAGTGAATTACTGGGTACTAGCACAGGCTTTCCCTTCGGCGAATATCGTTATTTGAGTGGATTGGGTTACAAGATTGCTGGGTTAGTACCGTTTACCATTCCTCTATCCTGGTTTTATCTCGGCTTTAGTGCCTATATTATTGCCTTGGCTGGATTGAAAAGACTGGAGATAAACAACTGGTTATGTGAGTTTGGAGCAATTATTTGCGGTTCACTATGTCTTACCTCCTGGGATTTTGTCCTCGATCCAGCAATGAGTCAAGCACCAGTTCCTTTTTGGGTTTGGGATCAGCCTGGAGCATTTTTCGGTATGCCTTATCAAAATTTTGCTGGCTGGATGGGTACAGGAATACTATTTATGACAGTGGCTACTTTGCTGTGGAAGGTTAAACCGTTAACCATTGCTAGTAAAGATCTTAAGCTTCCCGTGTTTATTTATCTGGCTAATTTTGTCTTTGCTGCTGTATTAAGTTTGGCAGCAGGTTTCTATATTCCTGTATTGTTAGGTATTGTACTGGGTATTTTACCTTTGTTAGTTCTTTACTGGATTGCCACTAACCAAAACACAACCGCTGAAGGTAACACTCTAGCAACCACTAATTAATAATTAACTAATAGCTAATTTAAAGAGTGAACTTTGAGCTTTTCTACGGCTTTGTTTGGGGAATATTAATCTCCCAGATAGTAGCCACCGCAATTTTATTATCTCGTTTACTCAAAGGGGCAAAAAGGCGATCGCCTTTACTACCCCAGCCAGCAGAACCCGATTTCATGGGTACGGTAAGCGTGGTAGTGCCTACCCTCAACGAAGCAGACAGAATTATGCCCTGTCTGACAGGTTTGAGTCAGCAGAGTTATGAACTACGGGAAGCGATTATTGTCGATAGTAATTCCCAAGATGGTACACCAGACATTGTTAAAGCTGCTAGGCAAAACGATCCTCGGTTACGTCTGATTACTGACGATCCTTTGCCGACTGGCTGGGTTGGTCGTCCTTGGGCTTTACATACGGGATATCTGCATATTTCCCCTCATAGCAAGTGGTTTTTAGGGATTGATGCGGATACTAAACCCCAACCTGGGTTAATTGCTAGCTTGGTTAAAGTGGCGGAATCAGAAGGTTACGACATGGTTTCCCTCGCACCCCAGTTTATACTGCAATACCCTGGAGAATGGTGTTTACAACCAGCTTTATTAATGACCTTGCTATTTCGCTTTGACTCGGCGGGAGTTGATGCGGTTAATTCCAGTAGAGTCATGGCAAATGGACAATGTTTTTTATGTCGTCGTGCAGTACTAGAGAAGCTTGACGGTTATACCTCCGCTGCGGGTTCATTTTGCGATGATGTTACTCTAGCTCGCAATATTGCTGCTGCGGGCTATAAAGTAGGCTTTTTTGATGGCTCTAAGGTCATTAAAGTCAGGATGTATGAGGGGGCTAAAGAAACCTGGAATGAATGGGGGCGATCGCTCGATCTCAAAGATGCAGCTAATCCTGCCCAAGTTTGGGGAGACCTGTTATTTTTGCTGTGTGTTCAGGCTTTACCCCTGCCTTTACTACTATTAACTAGCTATCTACTGTATTTGGGCAATAGTTACCCGATTGTATTTATTTTATTTAGTTTAAACGCTTTTTTGTTTTTATTGCGTTACGGTATGTTAATCGCGATCGCTCCTTCCTATTCAAGTTCTTCTTGGTTCTTCTGGTTATCGCCCTTGGCAGATCAACTAGCAGTGTTACGAATCTTCTTATCTTCTCTAAAAAAACCTACCACCTGGCGGGGTAGAAGTTATAGTCATTCCCAATAAGAACCAGGCAATCTTTAAAAAAGGTAGTCCTAAAGGATACCGCTTCGCATATAGGTAGTAGGTAGTAAGTAATGTTTAACTCGATCACTCGTTCCCTGCCTTGCAAAGGCAGGTCTTGCGAGTGACCGCCTTCCGCGGTCATCAATACAAAACTACCATAAGAAAATTAATTGGAATGACTACATCAATAATCGCTGTAGAATAAACAGGGCAATCTTCTCTTTTGTGCATGGTATACCCTCCTAATTCTCGCTTTTTGGCTTTCCTGGCTTTGAAAAATGTTGATCAACAGCAAGCCTATACAGATATGGCCCTCAACCGTGTCTTAAAATCGGTGGATAAATCCCTAAAAGTTAGTCAAACAGACCGTAATTTTGCCTGTGAATTAGTTTATGGTATCGTGCGCCGTCAGCGTACCTTAGATAGGTTAATTGATTTACTGGGGAAAAAAAAAGCAGCGCAGCAACCCCCAGATTTACGCATTATTTTGCATTTAGGTTTATATCAATTACGCTATCTCGATCGCATCCCCGCCTCAGCAGCAGTTAATACCAGCGTCGAATTAGCCAAAAAAAATGGTCTGTCCAAACTAGCAGGCGTGGTCAATGGCTTGTTGCGTAGCTATATCCGTCAGGCAGAATTGGGAGATCCCTTACAGCTACCAGTAGATCCCATTAGCAACTTGGGAGTCAAGCACAGCTTTCCTGATTGGATTGTCCAGACGTGGTTAGAGCAGTTACCGCTTGAGGAAGTAGATCGACTACTGGCTTGGTTTAATCGAGCGCCTAAAATTGATTTACGAGTTAATCTTTTAAAAGCCTCTATTGAACAGGTAGAAAATGCTTTAAGCGCTGCGGGTATATCTGTTGAGCGCATACCAAACTTACCTCAAGGATTGCGACTGGAAAACCCAGGATCTGTCACCAATTTACCTGGTTATAAACAGGGATGGTGGATGATTCAAGATAGTAGCGCCCAGTTAGTCACGCATTTGCTCGATCCACAGCCTGGAGAGACGATAATTGATGCCTGCGCTGCTCCAGGCGGTAAAACTACCCATATAGCCGAATTAATGGGAGATAACGGTCAAATTATTGCTAGCGATCGCGCTGCTAAACGTTTAAATAAAGTTAGGGAAAATGCAGCGAGGTTACAGTTAAATTCAATTAAAATTGAAGTAGGAGATAGTCGGGAACTTGAGCGCTTTTATAATCTCGCAGATCGAGTATTGCTAGATGCACCCTGTTCGGGTTTGGGTACGCTACACAAACGTCCTGATATCCGTTGGCGACAGACTAACCAAGCCGTTGAATCACTTTTTGAGTTACAAACAGAACTAATCCAACAGACAGCACTTTGCGTCAAACCAAAAGGTGTGTTAGTTTATGCCACCTGCACTCTTAATGTTTTAGAAAATGAAAAAGTAGTACAATCGTTTCTGAAAAACAATTCAAATTGGAGTATCGATCCTAATAATGCGATCGCGCAAAATTGGGCAACCTCTGAAGGCTGGATTAAAATTTATCCTCACCAATCTAATATGGATGGTTTTTTTATGGTGAGACTAGTACGAGATCGGTGAGATGGGTGAAACAAGGACAAAAAAGATGAAGCAAATTCTCAAAATTATCATTGCCGCTGCCTGGATTGATGGTGTAATTCAACCAGAAGAAAGAGCCTACTTGCGTCGTGTAGCTCAGGACTTTAAATTAGCTGACGATCCAGAAATTAGACCTCTACTCTCAGAATTAAGACCAGTCCCAGCTACTGAATGCTATCAATGGCTAGAGGAATATTTTGGTGAAAACCACTCTGCTGAAGATTATCATCAACTACTAGAAAAAATTAGTGCTTTGGTCTACAGCGATGGCTATGTAGACGTAAGGGAAGCAAAACTAGTTGAAGCAATCCACAGTTGCGATCCTGCCAACCCAGATTGCAAAAATTCAACTTGGGATCGGATGTTGCGGAAAATTCGGCAGGTATACAAAGCAGCGATTGAGCAGCAAGTTTAAGATTTTTGAGAAATAAAAATTGAACCTCCCGTCGGCATAGCCGAGGGATTCCCATTTAGACTCTTATCTAAGCTCTCGCTCCCGACAGAACGCCATGACTGGGCAGTTTAACCACGGGCGTGCCGACCGCAGTGTTTAAATTTAATCCTTTAATGCGTACCATCTCCGCAGCAGCTACATCTCTATCTTGCTCGTACCCACACTCAGGACATTTATGAACTCTAACGTTAAGCTCTTTTTTGCCTGTGTGAGTTCCACAATTAGGGCAAGTCTGAGAGGTGTAGTTTTTATCGACTTTAGCAAAATAGGTATCTGTTCTGGAGCAAACGTATTCTAATATGTTGAAGAAATGTCCTAACCCCATATCTAAAGATTGCTTGCAGAACAAACCTTTA
>JBDKJC010000146.1:0-7247 GCA_039796815.1 Cyanobacteriota bacterium
AATTTATATCTTTTAAACTATTGTTTTTTACTTGATTTATTTTTGTTTTAAAGTTAAATTCTTTACAACGGTTGAAATTCACTTGTTAAATAAATTATTTATTCCAACGAGTGAATTTAAACTATCCAACCTACATATACAGGAACATAAGTAATGACTAACTTTGCTATTTTGCCATTAAAATCCACAAGTGATTTAGTTGAACTCAATACTTTTGATCAGCAACTGGTTAAAGGTGGACTTTTTGATAATGATGTTGAGCTTCATAGAGAATCAACTGTACAAAATGTTTATGATCCTAAAGGAAAAGCACCCTGGGTAAGTAGTCAGGTTAATAATACAAACGCTGGTACTGTTGAAATTATTGTTGGTAGCACAATTCAACCTGGTTCTACATCACAAGTCCAACCAGCCAAACCCAAAAAATAATTTTAATGGACTGGTATAGTTATTGTCACTAAAAAAAATTAAGACAATAACTATAAAACTTTCTTTTGGAGAGTTATAAATTAATTATTTCTGAAGATACTTTGGATTTAGTTAGTTACATCGTATTTGGAATTATGTACGGAGAAAACCAATGATCGAACTTCAATCTTTGCATTTAAACTCACAAAGAAATTGTGATGAATTAGATGTATTCAACCAAAAGAAAATTTTGGGAGGTCTGAAAGCAGGAAATTCAATCCAGCCAAATGACAATGGCTCTGTTTCTACTTTCAATTATACTCACTTAGAATCAGGCGATCGCGGCTATGTAGTAAATCAAGTTAATGCTCCTCCAGACAGTGCCGTCTATGTTCCTTTCAAAGACAGTGGTAAGGTTGTCAATCAAGTTAATAATAATGCAGCTAATTCACTAGCTGTTTTAGAAGGAACTTAAAGTTATGGAATTTCATCAGGAATAATCATCATGATCAAAATAAACACTCTCCACCCAAAAGACAGTGACTGTTTGTACGATTTAGACTGTTCAAAACAGAGTAAAGTCAAAGGTGGTTTATTTTCAAATAGTTTTGACTCTGACAAAGATATGCTAAATGCCTCTTTTGCTAATTTCTCAGATAAATTTAGCTTAAAGGTTAATGGTAAAGAGATTACCAAAGCAAATCTCAAACATGTAAAAGTCAACTCAAAAACAGGTGCTAGTACTCAAGTCATTACTTCTACTGGATCTGAAGTCATTATTAACGGCAAAAAATACTAACAAAAACAGGAGAAAATAAACAATGAGTAAAATTACCATCACTCAACTAAATTCTGAAACTCACGAATTGTCATTAGATGAGTATAAAAACATCCATGGAGGAGAGGCAATAGCAGTAGCTTCTTTTGTCGTAAGCACAGGCTTGAAATTAAAAGGTTATCAAGATAGTAGAATCGCACCTTATGAAAATGCAGCATATCAGGAATATTCTCAACCCGATTCTTTAACTGGAATCTAAAAAAGCAATGAAGCATAGTCATGTTGATTTAATGATTATGCTTTCTTTACTTTGTAATGTTGTTACTTCTATTACATAAGCATTTATCTGAATACACTTCTGTAAGAGGAAATTGCAATATCACGTTGAATAACAACATAGAACATAGTCTTAATGTATCAGAGAAACAAACTAAGTAAATGACAACACTTCAAATTGAATCTTTAGACTTGAGAAGAAAAAACAATCAAATTAAGTCTAATGATCTATTAGATTTAGACGTTTTAGTTCTTAATCAAATTTACGGTGGCAACGTGCCAAATAGCGAGCAGACAGCTGTAATACTTGCCTATGCAAATACCCAGCCTTCTCGGGATCTTACTGGAGCTATTTTGGATGGAAAAAATGTAGCAATAGATGTAGCCGTCGCCGATCCTGGTAGTAGTGGGAATACTGTTAACCAACGTAACGGTTAATACTTTTGCTAATTTATTAGCTAATTTTAGCAGCAATAATTTTATCTATTAAATTAGCTAATAAGTTTATCCTAAATAAATTTACATTAAGTAAGGCTCAAATTTTTCTCGTCAATACTCAAAATTAAGAGGTAATTCAAATGACCAAACTCCATATTTATAATTTAAGTTCTCACGATCATTTAGTTAGTTTAGATAGTCAGATGCAACAACAAGTAAACGGTGGTTTTGACAAAGAAGTCTACAATACGCTTGTAAACAACAAAGACCATTCCACTATAACTTATGGTAATGTTGGGCCCGACGCTTTTGTATTCAATATTGCCATTGATCGAGGTAAAAACAATCAGATCTCTCAAACTCTTTCATCTTAGTTTTTGATTTACCATCATCAGAATATACAGGCTAAATTTAGCCTGTAATAGCTTAAAACTTTAATATTTAGGCAAAAAAGTGAAACCATGATATCAATTAAACTTGAGCAGCTAAATAGAGGCAAAAAGATGACTACTCTCAAAATCAAACGATTAAATAGTAATTTGAGCGCATCAAATCTCTCAGAACAACATCAAACAAGCGTTGTAGGCGGACAATCCGACAGTGAAAGATATTGGGGATACTATGCAAATGGTCAGGGAGATATAATTGACGTAAACGGAAGCAAACGTCTTGTCTCTAGCAAAAATCATAAATCATCTAACCCTATTGTATTAGTTGGTAACAATTGGGTAGATGTATCTAAGCTAAGGTTTGGACGTAATTAGAAAACCGAAAAAATTTTGTGAGGTGAAAAGCAAGAAAGAAACACGCAGATCTTCTTTCCATCTGTCTGAGGCTTAGCCAAAATATCTTTGACCAATAAATTCAGAACATCGAGAGCATCGTTAATGGCAATCGCTCCTGTACTAATTTTCAAGAAAGTGCGATCGCCCTCATACTAAGTCCCATGACGATTAATTTGAGAAATAAACAGGCGATCGTCATCATCTAAATACGGAAAATATGACATACTTACTGTTTGTTAACAACAAACTCGGCGATCGCCTTAGATCTCAATTTTTTCAATAAGTGCGATCGCCCTCATGCTAATTTACTGAAATGCGATCGCTAGCAAAAATCTTCAGAAAAGCGATCGCAATCATCTAAATAAAGACTAATTATTTACACTTTACTGAGAGGTGAAAAAACTACCATGCTTCAAATCAAACAATTAAATTCAACAAAATGTATTACTAGCAAAATACAAAAAATCATTCATGGTGGTCAAAGACCTTATAGTCTTCGGAATAGGGATGAAAAAACTGATGGACAACTTTGGAGAGGATATGCAAGTGGAGATTATAATGTTTCAAAAACAACATCTGATGATGGAGACCCAATCGCAAAATTTACGGAGACGCGTGGTACGGATAATAGCGATAAGACATATACAATAGGTACTATCGCTTTGTAGGTTCTATAAATTTAGAAACAGGGAAGGGAAAAACCTATGAAGATGATAACTAGCAGTCAAAGCACTTAATTGATTGCCTTTAAATCAATTATAGTTCTCAAATTTTCAAGAAAGGGCGATCGCTCTAAATCCTAATTTTCAATTAAAGCGATCGCCCTCCATCATCAACTTCAAAAGATGCGATCGCCTTAGAGCCCAATTTTTTCAGTAAGTGCGATCGCTCGTGTACTAATTTTCAAGAAGTGCGATCGCCATTATCAAACACTAAATCAATTTATTTACACTTTACTGAGAGGTGAAAAAACTACCATGCTTCAAATCAAACAATTAAATTTAACTCAATATATTACTTATAATGCACAAAAAGAAATACGTGGTAGCGGAGGTCGCAATAATAATAACCTAAAAACACCTACTAGCCTTTGGGATGGATATGCAGATGGGCAGTACGATATCTATAAAAACGTAAACAATAATGTCACTTTTACTGAATCGGACGGTGAGCGCGGTAGACGGTCAGTAGGTGCAATCAGTTCTAAGACAGGAGAATCAGTTCAACCACCATCTATATATGATGGTGATGATAATTAGTCATCATTGTACGGGTTGAGTAACAAGTTAAGGAAATCAGAAATTTATCGATAATGAAATTAGCGATCGCTTTCATTAGTTTTCTTGAAAATGCGATCGCAATTATCGAACACCAACCCAATTATTTACACTTCATTAAGAGGATAGAAAATTATCATGCTGCAAATTCAACAATTGACTCTAACAAAATCAAAATATATTACTTGCGAGCAACAACAACAAATACATGGTGGTCTTTACTATCAGGGCAAAGATGGTTCACACAAAGCTGACAATGAAGGACTTTGGGCTGGATATGCAGATGGCTCATTGAATATTGTACCAAGTAATAATTCAGAATTAATAACATTTGCGTCACCCAGTGATGGTTCTTCCTCAACGTATTCACTGAGTAAAAAAACAGGAGGAGTAGTCCTCAATGATGATAAAAGTGGTGATGATAACTAGCCGTCAAAGCACTTTGCGATCGCCTTTAAATCAATCATAGTTCTCAAAAAAAGCGATCGCTTTCACTTTAGTTTTCTTGAAAATGCGATCGCCTTAGATCCTAATTTTTTTTCACAAAGTGCGATCGCTAGTAAAAATCTTCAGAAAAGCGATCGCAATTATTAAACACCAACTCAATTTATTTACATTAAAAGGATGAAAATACCATGCTTCAAATTCAACAATTGACTGCAACAAGTTCAGAACACATTACTTGTGAAGAACAACAACAGATACATGGTGGAGACACTTCACCAACTTCATCAGGTTTTAACCCAATGTACACTGTTCCAGAAGAACTACTTTGGCAGGGATATGCAAATGGTAGTAATGATTTACAAGATAATGGAGAAGATATATCTTTTGTAAATAAAAAATCAGGAAAGGTTTTCGAAGTAGATCGCGAAACAGGAAAATCAAAATCAAAATCCTGGTAAGGAGGGTTAATATGAGGGACTTTTTTTCAAGGGAAATGGAGAGGAGCATTTAATGAGATGCTTATGTTCCACAACTCATTGCAATCTCATGAAAACCTTTCTACAGTAGAAATTAAACTGGCGCGATCAAAGTTTAAAGTTTAATATAAAGTCTGTTTGGCGGAAAGCTAATGACAAATCCTAATAACGTTAGAATAAGTGAAGAAATTGATGAAAATTTATTAATTGAAATTCGGTCTGAAGCAAATATCATCAAATCTAAGATGAAGCGTTCTGTCACAGACATTATTGATGCTGGTAAAAGACTACATGCTGTCAAGAAAAAGCTTCCTCATGGATATTTTAAAAAATGGATAGAGATTGAATTAGGATGTCATTACACCACGGGCGTTAATCTCATGCGCGTAGCTAATGTATTCGGTGATAGTCAAGAAAAAGTCTCGAATATGGGAATAGCAGCCTCAATTCTCTATTTTTTGGCAACTCCTAGCACTCCAAAACAGGCTAGAGAAAAAGTGATTCAACTAATTGAAGATGGCGAAAATATTTCCTATGCTGAAACCAAAAAGATTGTTCAAAAGTTTAGACAAAGTAGTATAGATCAAGATCGTACTGCAACGAAAGAAGCTATTTTCCAGATTAAAAAGCAAAACGATTTGGAAAAAAATGCCGAGGATGCTTCGGCTCATATACATAGCTCGCAACAAAAAGAGTTAGTTCAAAATAAGCAACAAATTTTAGAGATAATTCCACAGCAGCCAGAAATTGACTTAATTGCCAAGTCTACTAACGAGACAAGTCAATGGCAGCAATTAGGAAATCACTGGCTATTTAATGGCTATCCAGATTTAGAAAGCTTTCGCCAACATCTTCCAAAATCTATATCTTTAACTGTTGCCTTTCCCGATCGTGTTGAGTGGACAAAAGACAAGCTTATTCCGCCTCAATCTAAATCAATATCAATCTTTTTTTCTCCTTTCCTAGATTTAGACTTATTAAGTCTAACAACAATGGTTAAAAATGCTGTTGAACTTTGTACAGAAGGTGGCGAAAGTATTGTATTTTCTTTTTTACCAGAACCAGAACTGCTACTATTGGCTGATTCTCTCGGCTGCCGATGTTCAATCTCCGAACCCAATCTACAACGATATCAAAGAATTTTAGCCACGTGGAAAAACCATAAAGGAAAAATATAGAAATTTTATACTTTTCGCTTCTTGTTGTTACAGTAATCTGGTGAATGATAATTGAATGCTAATTGGGTTGTTATATCTAATAATACTATCTTAATGTAATTTGATAATATTGTCACCTTATTGGTTATGACAACCTGAAGTACTTTTATAGCAAGGGCAAATACTTATTGCTGAGTTATGGGGCTATTAACATTTAATTCAGGGTAATCGCATCAAAAAATAGAATTAAAACATACCTGAATGAGATAAGATGTGAAGCAAAAAAGCATTATCCAAACCTGCTCGATAGCGTTTCATTTTCAAACTGCCCTTGGAACTATCCTGACGAAGCAAATTGAGAGCAAGTCTTCTCAACAGACCAATATTTCTAGGGGTATGGTCTTTACGAATGCGCGAATCATCTTCGGCAAATATTACATCTAAGCACCAATGCGACGCGAAGCTAGTCCTTTAGGGCTGCTCCGCAAAGTATTCCCAAGATTGCTATTGCGATTATGTCTACTAGCTTGTGGCTACTTCTTGTTACAACTCTTTGATCTGGTATTTGACCAAAATATTTTTCTATTGATTCTTTAAGCGACTCTTTTGTCATTTGGGTAAACATCTTTATTTACTCATTCATTCTACTTTTCTGTTTGATGCGATTGCCCTGACATTTAATTTAATGCTAATTAAAAATTTCTTTTTGATTAAATATTTAATTGCATAATACATACTTACCTATAAAAAGTTGAAATTTAAAAGACCTAAATTACTTATTTTGTGTCTTTTTTTTGAAGCAATCAATAAATTTAAAGCTGATTACAGGTTATTTATTATCTATTACACTCTTTTTCAGAAGACTAGTAAATTTTATTTATTATTTCTTTATTTTTCAAGCGCTATTTTTTTGCTAAGTTTTATTAGTGCATAAAACAAAACAAAAAGTGATTGTGATTAAAGCTTAAGTTTTTTTGTTCAAAGCAAAAGCAAAAGTCGATCAAGCCAAGAGAAATTAGCTTTAAGTTTTTGTTGAAGGCTAGTGTGATGTGAAATATTTAAAAAATATTTCAAGACTTTTAAATACTTTAGCTAAAATCAGTAAGGAATTAAAATGCACCTCTGAAACAGCTCGGTATTGGATAGGACAGGCAAGAGCTGGGCAAGCTCACAATTGGCAAGATTGTCCTCGTGGTCGTCCCAAG
>JBDKJC010000147.1:0-7215 GCA_039796815.1 Cyanobacteriota bacterium
CATCTGGTAGAGGAGTGGTGGGTAGATTGTCAACATTAACTCCTGAAGGTAGATCGGGAGTTTGGGCTAGATAGAAAACTTGCTTATTGTTTCCGTAGGCGGGTAATTTACCAATAGCGAGTAGTCCCAAGACGGCTAAAGACATAATTGCCGATCGCCCATGCCACGAGTCAAACTTAAATTTTTTCATATTTAATTTAGGCGATCTCTTATGAGTGACTATCTTTAAATCTAGAGAAAGTCTAGAGTTAAGCCACAAAAGTAAAGTATCGACTTTTTTACCTTTTTTTTGTTAAACGTAATCAGATTAATCTCATTAGCTTACTACAATCGCATTTCAAATGAAAAAATTTAAGCTTTTTACTACAATTGGCTTAAATATATGTTTAGCAAGTAATTTTGTTTTCAAAATACATTTGGTGACACCTATTCGACACTAATTAATTCCTAATTACCTTTTAAAGTGTTTAAGATTACTAAAATTTTTCTGGAAAAGGTTGACCGAAGGACGAAATCTCGTTATTATTACTAAAGTCAACAATTTAGGTTGGCAAGCTGCGGATGTCGTATAGTGGTAATACCTTAGCCTTCCAAGCTAAAGCTAGGGGTTCGATTCCCCTCATCCGCTTCTTTTTTGTACAGTAAAAATTATTCCTCTTAGAGTGTTAGCTCAAAAATGGGATATTTCTCTACGATAGTGATTTATTTTTAGCTATAAGCTATAAGCTGTAAACTTTCTGAGTTACCCTGGTCTTCTGTAAATTTTCACTGACAGCATAAGTATTCCTTGAAAGCACTTTCAATTAAGTTTTGCTCTAGAGTTAGATTTGCATATTAATAGCTTAGAGCTTAGGGATAAGAACTAGTTCATTTCCTAAAGGATAAGCTACGCAAATAAACAAAGCTAATTCACATCAGACGTATAATTGAACATCTTCTACTAATCAACAACTGGTAACTGATTTATGAACTGGTGGCAGAAACTCAAGCATAATACTTTGGCACAGATTGGTGCATCGATCCTGATTACTTTTTATCTTGTGGTTATTTTTGCCGATTTTATTGCTCCCTATTCTCCCTACGCTTCCCAGGATAATGGATCTTTATTGCCACCAACGACTATTCATTGGCGCGATACCACTGGAAAATTAACCACGCCATATGTTTATCCAACAACTCAGGGAAAGACAGATATCAATACAGGCGATCGCTTGTTAATTATTGATCGCGATCGAGCTACCCCGATTAAATTTTTGGTTAAAGGTACACCCTATAATTTATTTCAAGTAGCTTTACCTCTACCCCCTAGCTTTGAGTCGGTCACTATTTTTCCAGGCATTCCCTTAACTAGGCATTTATTTGGCACAGTCGGGAAAGCTCAAATTAACATTTTGGGTACGGACGAACAAGGTAGAGATTTATTCAGTCGCCTGTTGTTTGGTGGCAGGATTAGCCTATTTATTGGACTTGTAGGAATAGCTGTTTCCTATCCTCTAGGTATGTTGGTAGGAGGAATTTCTGGCTACTTTGGCGGGACAGTCGATGCGATCATCATGCGCTTAGTGGAAGTTTTAATGACTATACCAGGAATCTATTTACTAATTGCCTTGGCTTCAGTGATTCCCGATGGTTTAAGTAGCGCTCAAACTTTCCTTATGATTGTTCTAATCACTTCTTTAATTAATTGGGCAGCATTAGCAAGAGTAGTGAGGGGGCAAGTTTTATCAATTAAAGAGCAAGAATTTGTCCAGGCTGCTAATGCCATGGGAGCAAATCCGTTTTATATTATCGTGCGTCATATCTTACCGCAAACAGCGACCTATATCATTATTTCCGCTACTTTAGCTGTTCCTGGTTTTATTATCGCTGAATCAGTTCTCAGCTTAATTGGCTTAGGTATTCAAGCCAAAGACCCCAGCTGGGGTAATCTATTATCATCTGCCACTGATGCCTCGATCTTAGTATTGCAACCTTGGTTAATTATTCCCCCTGCATTGTTAATCATTTTGACCGTCTTAGCCTTTAATCTATTGGGAGATGGTCTGAGAGATGCCCTAGATCCCCGTAGCCTGTATCAGAATAAATGACAACATGTTCAGTAATCAGTAATTAGTAATCAGTAATTAATCAATGGATAATCCGATCGAACGAGTGCGTATTTCTAGAACAGCTGAAGATCAGCTAGTCAAACTTAAGCGCAATACCAGAATCAAGCAGTGGAATATTCTTTGTCGCTGGGCTTTGTGTCGTTCTTTGGCTGAACCTAGTATCCCTTCTCCCGTACCAATTAAAACTGATAGTAAAGTAGAAATAGCTTGGAATGTCTTTGGCGGAGAGATCGCCGACATACTATTGATTACTTTAAAGCAAAGATGTCATCAAGATGGACTGGGAACAGAACAAGATACTCTAAAAGAGCAGTTTACCCTCCATCTACATCGTGGTATTGGCTATTTAGCAGGAGATAATAATATTAAGCAGATCGAAGATTTAGTTGCTTTGAATATGGTTAAATAACTTGTAAGAATAACCAAGTGTATGTGTTGCTAACGGCGATCGCCTTAATTGAAAAACTAGAGAAATGCGATTTAGCTGTGGAGAAATTTTCTGGTTAATTCCCAGCCAGATATCGGTAATAAAACTGGCCAAAATATTAAAGTTATGACTAATGTTAGCCAAGATGTCATATCACTTTTCTCTGTACTACTATCTAGAACAAATTTAATTAAGTAAAGGCAAAAAACTGTTAGCGAAATCAGTGAGTATTGATGAATCATGATCTGTGAGCATAAATTATTTAAGATAATTTGCTATATGTTTGGGTAGCGAGCTTAATGCAAAATCAATCTCAAATTAATTTTCTATCAGGTTACATTTAAAGACGTAAAGTACCTATTTATTAAATGTAGATAAAAGGGATACGTTTTCGGGGACCGAGAAACTATACAATAAAACGCTAGCAGTATCAGTTAGGCAAGAGACAGAGTAATATGCCCCGTCGTGAAGATCTCCATAAAATCCTCCTTCTTGGTTCAGGTCCAATTGTCATTGGACAAGCCTGTGAATTTGACTATTCAGGCACGCAAGCCTGTAAAGCATTGCGAGAAGAAGGATATGAGGTAGTTTTGGTTAATTCCAACCCTGCTTCGATTATGACCGACCCAGAAATGGCAAACCGTACTTACATCGAACCTTTGACTCCAGAAATAGTGGAAAAGGTAATTGCCAAAGAAAAGCCAGATGCCTTGTTACCTACCATGGGGGGACAAACGGCGTTAAATGTTGCTGTATCGTTAGCCAAAAGTGGCGTGCTAGAAAAGTATGGGGTGGAGCTAATTGGGGCAAAATTACCTGCGATTGAAAAGGCGGAAGATCGTCTTTTGTTTAAACAAGCGATGGAGAAAATCGGCGTACCTATGTGTCCGTCAGGGATCGCCAATAATTTAGAGGAAGCAAAAGCGATCGCCAAAGAAATCGGTAGCTATCCTTTGATTATCCGTCCTGCATTTACCCTCGGCGGTACAGGAGGTGGTATTGCTTACAACCAGGAAGAATACGAGAAAATTTCGGCATCAGGAATTGACGCTTCACCAGTGAATCAGATTCTAGTAGATAAGTCTTTACTGGGTTGGAAAGAATACGAACTCGAAGTGATGCGCGATCTGGCAGATAACGTAGTTATTATTTGTTCCATTGAAAACATCGATCCGATGGGGATACATACAGGGGATTCGATTACTGTTGCTCCAGCGCAAACCCTTACAGACAAAGAGTATCAGCGATTAAGAGACTATTCTTTAGCAATTATTCGCGAGATCGGCGTGGAAACTGGTGGCTCTAATATTCAGTTTGCGATTAATCCGCTCAATGGGGAGGTGATCGTGATTGAGATGAATCCTCGCGTATCTCGTTCTTCGGCATTGGCTTCTAAAGCGACAGGCTTTCCGATCGCTAAATTTGCAGCGAAGTTGGCGGTGGGTTATCGCCTTAACGAAATTTATAATGACATTACCCAAAAAACCCCTGCCTCTTTTGAACCGACTATTGACTATGTAGTTACCAAAATTCCGCGCTTTGCCTTTGAAAAATTCCCTGGGACTGAGCCAATTTTAACCACTCAAATGAAGTCAGTGGGAGAAGCGATGGCAATTGGTAGAACCTTTAATGAATCGTTCCAGAAAGCTCTAAGATCTTTAGAAACTGGTCGTGCTGGCTTTGGTTGCGATCGCGGAGGGTTCCCAGAGGGAAATCGCCAAGAGATCTTACCTTCAATTCTCCAAGTGCGATCTAGTTTAAGGATTCCCAACCCAGAGCGGATTTTTAGTATTTACCAGGGTTTAAAACTCGGAATGACCCCCGAGGAAATCCATCAGCTAACGGCGATCGATATCTGGTTTCTCGATAAGATGCAGGAGTTGCTCTTAATTGAGAAGTTTCTCAAAGGACATGAACTGAACCAAATCTCTGCGGCACAAATGCGCTTTGTTAAACAACAGGGATATAGCGATCGCCAGATTGCTTTTGCGACTAAAACTGATGAAGATGAGGTGCGAGCATATCGTAAACAACTAGGGATTATACCTGTATATAAGCTAGTAGATACCTGTGCTGCGGAATTTGAAGCCTTTACTCCCTACTACTACTCTACCTATGAAGAGGGCGAATCGGAGATTACACCTTCAGCTAAATCTAAGGTGATGATTTTAGGCGGTGGCCCTAACCGTATCGGACAGGGGATTGAGTTTGACTACTGCTGCTGTCATGCAGCTTTTTCCCTCTCGGATGCAGGATATGAAACTATTATGGTCAATTCCAATCCTGAAACCGTTTCCACCGATTACGATACCAGCGATCGCCTTTATTTTGAACCCTTAACTAAAGAAGACGTATTAAACATTATTGAAGCCGAAAACCCCGCAGGGATTATCGTTCAGTTTGGCGGACAAACTCCATTGAAGTTGGCGATCCCACTCCAAACCTACTTAGATCATGGGGAAATGGGGGATTGGGGAAATGGGGAGCAGAATCAGTCTTTGACAACTAAGATCTGGGGAACATCACCAGATTCCATTGATGCGGCGGAAGATCGTGAAAGATTTGAGCAAATATTGCGAGAGTTGGATATAAAACAGCCTCCTAATGGTTTAGCTCGTAGTTACGAAGAATCCCTCAAGATTGCTAACCGTATTTCCTATCCTGTAGTGGTGCGTCCTTCCTATGTTTTGGGTGGTAGAGCGATGCAAATTGTCTATTCCGATGCCGACCTTAAACACTATATGACCTATGCGGTGCAGGTAGAACCCGATCATCCTATTTTAATTGACCAATTCTTAGAAAATGCGATCGAAGTTGATGTTGATGCCTTGTGCGACCATAGTGGCAAAGTCGTAATTGGTGGCATTATGGAACATATCGAACAGGCTGGAATTCATTCAGGAGACTCCGCTTGCTCTATTCCTTATAATTCTTTACCAGAATCGGCGATCGCAATTATCCGTGACTGGACCGAAAAACTGGCTAAAGCACTTAAAGTAGTCGGCTTAATGAATATTCAGTATGCGGTACAAGGAGAGCAGGTATTTATTATTGAAGCCAATCCTCGCGCCTCTCGTACTGTTCCTTTTGTTTCCAAAGCAACTGGTGTACCCCTGGCTAAAATCGCCTCTTTAGTCATGTCAGGCAAAAGCTTAGAATCCTTGGGGGTAACTAAAGAAATTATCCCCAAACATATTGCCGTTAAAGAAGCAGTGTTACCCTTTAATAAATTTCCCAGTACTGATACTCTTTTAGGCCCTGAAATGCGTTCTACAGGCGAGGTAATGGGGATTGACAGCGATTTTGGCAAAGCCTTCGCCAAGGCCGAAATTGGTGCAGGAGTAGATTTAGCTTTAACTGGGACAGTTTTTGTCTCGATGAATGAACGAGATAAAAGTGCGATCGTTCCTGTGGTACAAGATTTTATTGATTTAGGCTTTAAGATCATTGCCACATCGGGAACCCAAAAATCCCTACAGGAAAACGGCATCCAAGATGTAGAGTTAATTCTCAAACTACATGAAGGTCGTCCTCACGTTGTCGATTCCATTAAAAATAACCAGATCCAGCTAATTATTAACACTCCTACAGGAGAAGAATCGCAAACCGATGCTCAACTGATTAGAAGGATGGCATTAGACTATCGACTCCCGATTATTACCACTATCTCAGGGGCAAAAGCTACTGTAGCGGCGATTCGTTCTCTACAGTCTGAGCCTTTAGAAGTAAAAGCCTTGCAAGAGTATATTTAATTGTTTAAGATCTAAAAAATTATACTGCCGTAATTATGGAGATTAATTAAGCAATCTGAAGCGTACAAGGTTCTGGGATAGGCTCTCCTTCAGCCTGCCAAGCTTCCAAATACATTTCAATAACCTCTTCTCCATTATGAATTGCTTCTTCACGAGTTTTTCCATGAGTGCAAGGCATCACAACAAGTTCAGCAAACTCAGGGATTGTGACCAAAAAAAGCCGATCTTCATCAGACCACTGAACAACCATACTATATCGATTCATATAATTACGTTTTAATACAACATGAAACAAGTTTAAGTTGGTAAAAATTTAAATTATGGCTGATATCCCAAACTGCTAAGAAAGTTTTCTATTTTAGTGACTCTCTCTTCTAAAGTTAATGCTGGTTGTTCTGGTAAGCTTAATTTTTTGGCAATAGTCAGAAAATCTGACCAACTACGACCATAGTTTTGTTCACCATAAATTTTTTGATATGCTGCTTTAGCATTTTTTAAAGTGCCATATTTATCAAGAAAATACTGTTTATCTAAAGATGGATTTAAATTAAATAAATGCTGATTACTTTTCAATTGCTTTTTTAATTGTTTTTCTTCTTCAACTAATTCCTCTGCTGCTATTAACGCTACGTTTTTAAATGCAGTATCGTATGTAGTAGCGCTATTTTTTAATTCGTTTCTAATTTGCTTTAATTTATTTAATACCATAATAAATTTAAAATTAATTATCTAATAAATTACGATTAATAGAAGCCTGATCGGTAAACATTTGCGCTTGCAATTTACGATCAAATTCACTATGTGTATTTTCTGTATCTATTATAGCTTCATCAAAAAAAAGCTTTTCTGCTTCCTTAATTAGATATATTTTATCTGCATAAGTAATCTGGCTGGCGCGATCGCAAATTTCTCTATACTGTTCGATCTT
>JBDKJC010000148.1:0-7195 GCA_039796815.1 Cyanobacteriota bacterium
TAATTTTCAGGGTAAGACCATTAATTTTTCTGCTGGTTCGGGAATTCTCGACTTTAATCAACTCAGTGAGACAAAGAGCAAGATTAATCTCCAAGCTTCAGAATCGATCGATCTTGATGCTGGCTTGTTGATAACTCAAGTCGGTTTACGCAGTGGCTTAAATGAGGAAGCGATCGCTAATGCGGGGGGAGATATAATCATTGAAGCGCCTCAAGTTTCTGTCAGTAACGGCTCAATAATTTCGGCGGGAACTTTAAACGAGGGGACAGGAGGAAGTATTACGATTAATGCTCGAGATCGGGTGAGATTGTCTAGTGACAATGATAGCAATCCTACTCTGATTAGCACTTCGACTGGAGGAATTGGTTCAGGAGGACAGATCGAGATCGACACAGGAAAGCTAGTGATGGAAGATGGTAGCCAGATCCAGGCTTTAGCAGGAGAAGGCACAGGAGGAACGATTAAAGTCAATGCCAGTGAGTCAGTCCTTCTTTCTGGTCAAGGAATATTGCGATCGCAAGACAATCAAGGAAATATTACTGAAACTCAACTAGCTAGTGGCTTTTTTGCCTCATCAAGTGTTGATGCTTTACCTATAGGACAGCAACCTCAAGGAAACAGCGGTAGTTTAATTATTAATACCCCCCAGTTAACTATCGAGCAAGCAGCACAAATCTCTGTAAGTCACTATGGATTGGCTAATGCTGGGGATATTGAAATTGCTACTTCTGTTTTGAATCTAGATACTCAAGGGGAGATTGTCGCCAATACGGCATCGGGGGAAGGTGGTTCGATTAATATCTTTGCAGATCATTTAGTAACTCTCGACCAGGGCAGCTCAATTTCTACCACCGCAGCACAAGATGGTAATGGGGGGAATATCAGCTTAAAAACTGAAAATTTGGCTTTGTTAAATTCTAATCAAATCAGTGCTGATGCTAGTCGAGGAAATGGAGGAAGTGTCTCTATTGATACTCAAGGACTATTTATCGATCCCAGTAGTCAGATTACCGCCAGTTCAGAAGTCGAGCAGAAACAAGGTAATGTGGCAATTTCCACCCTAGATCTTAATTCTCGCCTAGCCACGGATTATATCCAACAATCTCCTCTAGTAGCCGAAGATCAGATTACTTCTAGTTGCGGTGTCGGCACCAAGTCCAATTCTAATCAAATTCGCGATCTTGGACGAGGAGATATTCCCCATAATCCTTTACACGAGACTACGGATTGGGAAACATTAAACGATTGGGGTGTAGATCGGGTTTCTGTTGTTAGCCACCCAAAGTCGCAACTACCAGAAGCAAGTTCTCGCGATCGAGTTACTCCCACAAAACTAGATCGCTCAATTGTCGAAGCTAATAGCTGGGTAATCAACTCTCAAGGTATTGTTGAGCTAGTTGCTAATACTGTGCAGAAATTGCCCCTCTCTCCCTGTCTAGTTAATCGTTCCTGACTATTTTAATATTTTGTTTAATCTTTTATTTAATATTTTATTTAATCTTTTATTTTTACCTATTTTAATCGTTGGGATGATTATCTAGATAACATTTTTAACTTGTTAAGCTTAATTAAAATCACAACTTTGAGCAAATAAATTTCTTATTTAAATTATAAGTTTATGATTTTTCTCTAGTCCATAAAGCTATCCCACCACCTTTACCTCTAGCAGCAATAAAATTATCTTTGATTAAAAAATATTTAAAAAATGCTTGATCTTTCAGTTTTTTGTCGCTAAAAAGCTTATTTCTTTCTAGTCCATTTTTAATATATCCCTGATAAAGATTCACACCCCATACTGAAATTTTTAAATAAGTAAAATCAAAAGCCAATATTCTTTTTGATGATAAAAATTTAATTGGTCCTGTTAAAGATAGTTCTAAAAACAATAATTTTACCGAATTTATTACTTCCCCTACATTTACTGTATTTACTACTGAAGGTTCAGTTTTATATGTAATTTGGATCTTAATTGATTTTGGAATATACTTACCCGCACCGAGAATTATTCCTGCTTTTTTTCGACTCCTTTTTGTTCCCGTAATTAAACGCAAGTTCCAAGAACCAGCCAAGTCACTCAAACAATAACTATCTCGCGTCTGTTTGGAGTTTTTTTCTAGCTTAAGTAAAGCATTTACTACTTGTGATGAATCTGGTAATTCAGTTTGACTATTTTGCTCGATTGCTGCTTGTTCTACTATAAATATTTCATCTGATATTATTGACATAATTAATCTTTATTTTTTATTTATTTAAAAAACTGAGCTGAGTCGAGTGAGTCAAACATTTACTATCAATTATGTTTCTCAAAATATTTAATTTTCCTCGACTTATAGTATTACTCAATAATAGTCAACAAATATTTAATTCGTATATAAAAATATATCGTATTTATGAATAAACTTAAACAAACTGACGCAAAAATTGTTGTAATTCTAGAATTTATTAAAAAAATCTATTCGATAAATGCGAACAATCATTAAAACAAGTAGAATCTAAAAACTGAGAAGCTCGCCAAACGATGAAATGAATGATAGAGATACGGATCAAACTGAGCAAACTTAGCAAAACAAGACTAGATAGATGAATTTTAGAGTTATGCTGCTTGCCATCTCGCCATTTGAGTCAAAATTGTCCTTTACTTCTGTAATTTAGCAGCTGAAAGATTTACATCTTCACACGGATGACAGATAGTAAGTAAAAATGTATATTTAGTTACCTTTCTTACAATTTAAGATCTGGTTCGTTTCTGAGCGCTAAAACTAGCTTAAACACTGGAAAAGAGCTTTTTAACAATAATCAATTTAACCAAAAATTTTAGTTTTATTATGTCCTTGGTTACAAAATTTTTAAACATACTCGGAGTAAAAGAGCAGAATAAACTACCTTACTGGCTCAGAATAACTACTAAGGTTCCTCAATGTACTTACTATTTTGGTCCTTTTGATAGTTCTTTGGAGGCAAAGACACTTCAGGCTGGATATATTGAAGATCTGATGGCAGAGAAGGCACAGGGTATACACATTGAGTTGGAGCAAACTCTAGAGCCTCAAAACCTAACCGTCTGTGAAAATGATGTTTTTAGCGACTAAATTATCATTGTAGTTCAAGCAGTTTAAACCGAAACACTTTCCTTACTTAAAATCTGCTGAAAAAGAATCAAGCAACTTAACAAAACTACAAATTATCTGAGAATTGAGTAAACTCATATACAGGTGTTCTGTTATCTCGATCTTCAATGCAACTCAGTTCCAATTCGACTTCATCTTTGACTAAAGCCTTGCTGTTGATTGCCCCTTTTTTCCTTTGGGGTACTGCGATGGTAGCCATGAAAGGAGTAATTCCCCACACCACACCCTTTTTTATGGCGGGAGTTAGATTGTTACCAGCAGGAATTTTAGTTTTACTAGTTTCACTATTGTTAAAGTTGCCTCAGCCTAGAACTTGGCAAGCCTGGTTATGGATTTTAGCTTTTGCCTTAGTTGATGGAGCAATGTTCCAGGGTTTTCTGGCTCAAGGAATTGTCAAAACAGGAGCAGGTTTAGGATCGGTTATGATTGATTCTCAACCCCTAGCTGTGGCTCTTTTGTCGAGTGTTTTATTTGGCGAGGTAATTGGCTTATGGGGTTGGTTAGGGTTAGGAATAGGCATTTTGGGTATTAGTTTAATTGGCATACCCGATCGCTGGATCTATAGTCTATTTGCGGGAGATTTAGCGGCAGTAGATCTCAACTGGTGGGGATTATTTGATAATGGCGAATGGCTCATGCTACTGGCTTCCTTATCGATGGCGTTAGGTACAGTAATGATTCCTTATATCAGTCGTCATGCCGATCCTGTGGTGGCTACGGGTTGGCACATGATCGTTGGGGGAGCGCCGTTGTTTAGTTTATCCTGGCTACAGGAATCACAACAGTGGCAAAATCTGACCATAGAAAACTGGTTGGCATTAGGATATGCTACGGTTTTCGGCAGTGCGATCGCCTATGGAATTTTCTTTTATCTAGCTTCCAAAGGGAACTTAACCAGCCTGAGTGCCTTAACTTTCCTCACGCCGATTTTTGCTCTACTATTCGGTACGATTCTGCTATCGGAAGTCTTGAGCAACCTTCAGTCACTAGGCGTTTTCTTAACGCTCATTAGTATTTATCTAATTAATCAAAGAGATGCGATCGCTGCTAAATTTAGCGTAAAAACTACGGAATTAGAACTAGAAGAATCTTCTCAAGCTACTGACACACAACCAAAAATATCTCTTAAGCTCAATTCTTCAGAAAAAATAGCTGAATAAAGGGCTTCGCCCAAGCTCTCAGCTATTAGCTATGACGCGACGTAAGGAGCTAATCCTTTAGGACAGCTATCAGCTCGATCAAACATAGTCTTTAACTATGCACGGACGGCTGAAATGTCGAAGGAAGCCTCCGACATCGCGTCCTCCCGATCGTAGACACCGCAAAGGTAGTGGGGTTTTATACCCAATGGACACTTTCATAAATTGCGTTCCAGAAAAGTTAATTTAGGAATAAAAAATTGAGGAGCGATCGAACTTTAAGATCGACTCCTCGATAATTTTGTTGATTAACCAGTAACAGATAAAAACGAAGCTAAATATTTAAATATTAAATTAATTAAATAGCCTGTTGCTGTCAGCGTAGGATTAAAACTGGTTACGATAGGGAATAGTGCCTTTCTTCTTCTTGCCTTTGTTTTTTTCGTAATCAATTTCTTTTAATTTTTTCATGATACGGCTGAAGTACTCCTTCATATATTCTTCTAAAGTCGTAGTCTCTTTAGGGTCTAAACCGAAAGTTTGATAAACTTCTTCCATCGGCGCATCTTGTGGTTTCCCACTAGCCAAAACTTCAGCAAACATCAGTCGATCTGCGGTATTTTGTCCCCATTCACAGAAGCGCGCAATACGACGCAAAAGACCTAAGACAACTAAAGACACGCGGGAAATCCGTGTATTTTTACCTGAGAGATTTTCACAAAGGTTCATAATTTCATAAGCACCCCAGGCTTTTGTTCCGACTACAGGAAAAGTTCTCTTTTTGGTTTCAGGTACTGATAAAGCTCGAACGGCAAACTTAGCGATATCTTGAGTGTTCATATAGGCAATAGGAGTACTTTCTCCAGATACCCAGACTACCTGCTCTTCTAAGATTGGGATGGCATATTGACTGATTAAACCCTGCATAAAGCCAGCTAGTTGCAGCACAGTATAGTTTAAGCCAGACTCAGCCAAAAATATTTCGGTACAGCGCTTAATATCCATCAACGGTACTTCAGGATATTTGTCTGCATTTAGTACCGAGAAAAAAATATATCTATCTACTCCCGCAGCTTTAGTCGCCTGGATTAAATTAACTTTGCCTACCCAATCTACATCTCTGGCGCGCAGATTATCAGTAACTCTAGCGGTAGCAGCATCAATCACAGCATCAACACCTTCTAAAGCAGGAGCAAGAGTCGAAGGATCGCCAAGATCTCCTTTAACTATCTCCGCACCCCATTCTTTGAGAAAAATTGCCTTATTGGGATTTCGTACTAAACAGCGTACCTCATGGTCTTCATCCAAAGCCTGACGAGCTACCTGTCTACCCAAGGTGCCAGTTGCGCCAACTACCAATAATTTCATTTAAGGAATTTTGTAATATTTTTTAATGTTTCTCTAAGTATTTTATCAAAGAGTCATTTGTTTATCGAACTAGATTCTAAAAAGATCGATCGAACCAATATCAAATCATACTTTCCAAGGCTGCACCCACGACTCGATGATCCGAATCTGTCTTAAATTTGTTCAAAGTGGCGATCGCCTCTGGATGGTCATATCTGCCCAAGGATTTAGCTACCTGGAGACGAATTCGCCAAGAGCGATCGTCGGCAAAAGCTAGTAGGAGCTTTAAAGCTGCTGATTCTTGCTCTGACTTACCTAACAAACCCAAAGCACTAAGACATGATTCCATAACGGGTTCATCTTCTCCTGACAAACCAATTTCACAGATTTCTAATAATTCTTGAGGACATTTAAGATCCACTATGGCAGCAATGATGCTACGGCGCACTAGCCAATGATCGTCAGACTCATACATTGACCTCAGATGAGGTATGGCAATTTCACCATAGTAAGACAACGAATTAGCAGCCTCCGATCTGACATTAGGATCTCGATCTTGTTTAATCATGATTAATAGTGCCTCAAAGGCAGCATCGCTCTGTTTT
Organism: Cyanobacteriota bacterium; assembly: GCA_039796815.1. GTDB lineage: Bacteria > Cyanobacteriota > Cyanobacteriia > Cyanobacteriales > Xenococcaceae > Waterburya. The sequence goes on from JBDKJC010000148.1 coordinate 6,220, forward strand.
CTGCCTAAACCCATGGCGACAAATGAGCGAACTAAAAATTCTTGATCGTTGACATGATTTAATAATAGTGGCGTAGCAAGATCTGCTTCATAGTTTCTGAGTTCTCGAATTCCCTTCATTCTTTGCTGAGGATCGACATCATTGAGGGCAGTTTTGATTTGTTCTATGTCCATAAACTTGCATGTGAACTGTTTCATTACGGGTTTACCTTACTTTATTTACTTTATATTGACGCTCTCTGGTCTAAAGAGACAGAGAATCCTTTACAGCACTGTTAAGATTAGAAGGCTTAGACCACAATCTTAACCGCCTGGGCATCGTCAAAACGCCCCTAGCAAAGCTACGAGGATCAAACTGAAACTCGTATTGTTCTGCTACTTTTCTAGCAATATTTATTGCTCCGTTGACATCAGCATTGAATTCAATACCAATAGCTGAACGATACAAACCTCGCTTTACTCTTCTGCCTGAAGATTTCCACCCAATGGGTTTTTCACCATATACGGGAATATTATCCAGGTCTAAGCTTGATGCTTTCGAGGTGTACGACTCTTCAGTCTCGATATATCGGATACCATGCACGTCACATAACTGCTCAATTCTTTGACTGTAGCTATACGCTTGTTATACCACTGATTCAAAGATTTAAGATGCTTGCCATCAACAATCAAGCTAGTGTCTACATTGGAGATGCAGGTCATCCAATTATCCAGCCCGTGATCGATAGATAAAGGGCTTTGCCCTAGCTATCAGCTATCAGCGCGGAAGCAAAGCTTCCCAGCCGCAAGTTCGGCGGTCTGCGCTATTAGCCAATCAGAAATAGTTTTAGACTATTCCTGATACGTGACGCGAATACGTCACTAGTCTGCTTCGCAGACGATGGGGCGTTAGCCCCGTGACCGCTAAAATTTTAATTTTAGCGGGGGTCTTGAACCCAAAAAGCTGACAGCTGACAGCTAAAAGCTGATAGCTTTTT
>JBDKJC010000149.1:0-7194 GCA_039796815.1 Cyanobacteriota bacterium
TAATAGCTGATAGCTGATAGCTGATAGCTAGGGCGAAGCCCTTTACTTCGCTCTTATATTTCCTAATTTATTCTCAAATGATTGAGTAATTTAGCAAGAGGAGAAAAAAGTGAATTTAGCTGAAGGGGTACAGATAGTTTCTTTGGGTATTTTGGGGTTTATGATGATTGGGACAGCCTTGGGGGTTGTTCTATTACCTAAAATCGTCCATTCTGCTTTTTTGTTGGCAGGAGTGTTTATTAGTATCTCTGGTTTATACATTCTGCTTAACGCCGATTTTGTGGCAGCAGCCCAAATTTTAGTATATGTTGGTGCAGTGAGCGTCCTAATTTTGTTTGCAATCATGTTGGTTAACAAACAAGAAGATTATGTTGAACTTCCAGGACGTACATTGCGTAAAGCAGCAACGGCAGTAGTCTGCTTTGGACTATTTGCTCTATTGGGAACAATGGTTTTAGCAACACCTTGGTCACTGGATACTACTTCTGCCCCCGTAGAAAATACAATTGTAGCTTTGGGCGAGCATTTCTTTAGCGATTACCTCTTGCCGTTTGAACTAGCTTCAGTATTGCTTTTAATGGCGATGGTCGGAGCAATTATTTTGGCACGTCGTGATTTAATTCCCGAATCTTTAGTTAATGAAGATGCGATCAGCACCAAACTGACTTTACCTGAGCGTCCTCGCGAGTTAGCTACCTTGAGTGGCGATCGCGAGCAATAAAACGTAGGCTGTTAATTTTTTGAGTAAACTAGGGAGGGAGAAAGAATGCAGTTAGAATACTTTTTGTTGTTAGCAGCAGCACTATTTTGTATTGGGATCTATGGTCTGATTACTAGTCGTAATGCAGTTCGCGTATTGATGTCTATTGAGTTGATGCTCAATGCAGTAAATCTTAATTTGGCCGCATTTTCTAATTATTTAGATCCAGGAAATATTAAAGGTCAGGTATTTACCGTCTTTGTAATTACCGTAGCAGCAGCAGAAGCAGCGGTTGGGTTGGCAATTGTGCTGGCTATTTACCGTAACCGCAACACTATCGATATGGAACAGTTTAATTTGCTGAAGTGGTAGTAGATTAAGAGCAATAGCAATAATCAAAGCCGAGTTAATCCTCGGCTAATTTTTTGGGAGAAATTTTTTTTAGACAAAAGCGATCGCAATTAAAACTTTTCACTAGACCTGTGATCTTGCTCATGCTCAAAAAAAACAGTTTTATTTATTATTAATGTAGTACACAAGCGATATTAAATTTGAATAAAAATCACATATCATGCCACCAGAAAAATTAGAAGTACAAGACACAGCTCAAGAGCTAAAGCAAATTTACGGCATTAATAAAAATATTTCTGGTAGTTTAAGTCAACAGCAACAAGAAGAATTATTTTCTTTGCTAGAAAATAACAAAACTGTTTTAACTTTAACTCAATTATTTGTAGCTAAAAATAACGAGCTTGCTAATAACAATCGTAAATATGGCAAACAAAGGGAATCTGCTAAAAGAGATCTGCTGGATGAGGAGGAAAGAAATAATGAATTGAGTACACAAGTATCTCAATTAAAGTATGAGCTAAAAGAATTAAAAAATCAGCTTTTTACTGTAATGGATAGTTTTCATGGAATGCTAATCAGAGATGCACTAAATCGCAGCGAAATTATTTTGTTTGTAGAAAAATTACGTGATTCATTTAAAAAATAGCTATCAATGAAAATCAATCAACTTAAGCAGAAAGTTTATCAACTGACATTAACAAAAACGACCAAGCAACTACAAGTACAAAAACCAGAGTTAACTAAAGGAAGAGACTTAAGAAAAAAAGATAGTTGGGTCTCAATTTATAACACGTTTAAACTAATTGATGATTTTCAGCAAGGTCAGACATCTCAAGAAATATTAACTAAACATGGATTTAAGTTGATAAATAAACATTCGAGTTTTACTGATCTTTTAAATAATGTAAATTCATTGAGTAGTCTATGTAATGCTCTTGAATCCAAAATAGATAGTTTACAGTCATAATTAAAGATTAATTATTATGGATTTTGATAGCTTGCTTGGTGAAGTCAATAAGTTGGAGAAAAAAATTAGAAATATAAATTATAGAGTCAATATTTTATATGATGTCCAATGGGAAGAAAAGGTTAAGAATGGTTATCAGAAATGGAGATTTGAACCAGATGGAGGAGTGAAATTAGTTAAAGAGCAACTTCAAAAATTAGGTTATAAATGCCCTGTTTGTCATGCACCATTAACAGAAAAATCTACCACTGTAGATCATTTGTTCCCTAAATCTAAATATTTAGGAGCAGCAGTTGATGAGGGCAATATGTTAATAATGTGTCACTCTTGCAATTCAGCGAAGAATAATGAAGAATTTGTAGCATGGTATTCAAAGCTTCCTGTCGTGTGGAGAAATAGATTAGATTTGGCTATTGAAGAAATTCATGGTGTAACCAAATTAATCGAACTTTTACCTAACTCTCATAATCTTAAAAAAGTGGATTCATATAATAAAAATTTATAATAAAAATTTAAAGTTAAATTTTCCTGGATTAGATACCCTAATCAATAACGGTATATTGCAACTATTAAGCTAATCCATGTCTCATCTCTATTTTGATGCTGAATCAAGCGATCGCCAATCTTTTGAGCTTCCAGGGGCAAGACCTCACTACAATCCAGATCGCCCTGGACAGGTAAAGCATATCTTTCTCGATTTGATTTTAGATATTCCTCATCAGAGTTTTAAAGGAACTTGTACGACAACAATTCTGCCCGTGCGATCGCCAATTAATCTTCTGACGATGGATGCAGTGGATCTAGAAATTGAATCTGTGTTGGTTGATGGTGTTAGTCAACAGTTTGATTATGATGGCGAACAGATTGAGATTTATTTACAGCAGGCTACCCCTACAGAAGTAATAAAAGTAGAGATTGCCTACTCGGTAGATCATCCCCAACGAGGAATGTACTTTATTCAGCCCACAGCAGATTATCCTGATAAACCAACTCAGGTATGGACACAAGGAGAAGATGAAGACTCCCGCTTTTGGTTTCCCTGCTTCGATTATCCTGGGCAACTGGCTACTTCAGAGATTCGAGTGCAAGTACCTACAGGTTTTAAGGCAATTTCTAATGGGGAGTTGTTGCAGACTGAAGAAGTAGATGCAGGGGTGGTTTACCATTGGTCACAGCAGCAGGTACACCCTACCTATCTTATGACCTTAGCGGTGGGTAACTTTGCGGAAATTAAAGATGATGAGTGGCGCGGTAAACCGATTAACTATTACGTTGAGCAGGGAAGAGAAGCGGATGCTAAGCGCAGTATGGGTAAGACTCCTCGGATGGTGGAGTTTTTATCCCACAAATATGGTTATGACTATCCCTATCCTAAATACGCTCAAGTATGCGTTGATGACTTTATTTTCGGCGGGATGGAGAATACTTCCACTACCCTCTTGACAGATCGCTGTTTGCTAGATGAACGAGCAGCTAAGGATAATATGAATACTGAGAGTTTAGTACTGCACGAACTAGCCCATCAGTGGTTTGGAGATTTAGTAGTGATTAAACACTGGTCTCACGCCTGGATTAAAGAAGGAATGGCCTCTTATGCAGAGGTGTTGTGGACAGAGGCGGAATATGGCAAAGATGATGCTGCTTATTACCTGTTAAATGAGGCTCGCACCTATATCAATGAGGATAGCACTCGTTATCGTCGTCCGATTGTAACTAACGTCTATCGAGAAGCAATTGAACTTTATGACCGCCATCTTTATGAAAAGGGTGCTTGTGTCTATCATATGATTCGAGCCATTTTAGGAGATGAGCTATTTGACAAAGCAATTCAAACTTTTGTTCAGGATCATGCTCATCAAACCGTAGAGACAGTGGATTTATTACGGGCGATCGATCGAGCGACGGGCTATAATCTGATGTTCTTATTCGATCAATATGTCTTCCGTGGTGGTCACCCCGATTATCAAGTGGAGTATTCCTGGGAGGCTGATAGTAAGCTGGCTAAACTTAGTGTGATCCAAAAGCAGGCCAAAAAAGATAGTGAAAGTAAAGAGCTATTCGATCTCAAGATCCCGATCGCCTTTGGCTATATCTCGTCAGAATCCTCAGTGCCTGAGTTGACCACTGTCTCTGTACGAATCCATCAGTCAGAACAAAGTTTCTATTTTCCTTTAGAGAAGAAACCTGATTTTGTCAGCTTTGACGTTCAGAATAATTTTCTCAAAACTGTGGTGCTGCAATACCCTGTAGCTGAACTCAAACAGCAGTTGAAATATGATCCCGATCCTGTTTCGCGCATTTATGCCGCTGGTGCATTAGCCAAAAAAGGTGGCTTGGAAGTAATCAAAGCTTTAGCTCAATCTTTAAGCGATGATTCTTGTTGGGGAGTCAGGGTAGAAGTTGCCAAAAAACTAGGCAAGATCAAGCTCAATCAGGCATTTGACGCTTTAAAAACTGGCTTAAAAGATGCAGATGCCAGAGTGCGACGAGCAGTAATTACGGCGTTGAGTAACTTTAAAACCAATGTTAGCTATGAAACCCTAGCTGATTGTCTAAATCGGGGAGATTCCAGCTACTATACCGAAGCTGCTACTGCTCAAAGCCTAGGAAGTATGGTATCAGGCAATCTTAAAAATAAACAGCCAGAAGCGATCGCCTTACTGAAAAAAATTCTCGAACAGGGTGTAGGTTGGAATGAAGTCGTTCGTAGTGGAGCGATCGCTGGTTTGAGTAAAATGAAAACTGCTGCTGAGGCGGTAGATATCATCCTTGAATATACTCAGCCTGGCATCCCACAGGCTTTAAGACTGACCTCAATTCGCTGTTTAGGGACTATTTCTACTGGTCAAACTCCTGAAAAACTAGGAGAGATTCTGGAGCAGTTAGAAGCGATCGCCAGAGAGTCTTTCTTCTTAACTCAGGTGGCGGTTGTCGGTGGGTTAGAACAGATGCAAACTGCTCGGGCAATTGAGATTCTTAATGAGCTAGCCGACCAAACTGCCGATGGGAGAGTACGTCGTCGCGCCGAGGAAGCTGTAGTTAAAGTACAAAAAAACTTGGGTGCAGACCAAGCAGTAAAAGAGCTACGACAAGAAGTCGATCGCCTTAAGCAAACAAATCAGGATTTGGCTAGTAGGTTAGCTAAGTTGGAAGCTAAAACAGAACCATAACTATCAGAGACTGTTTGTAAATAAAAGATTAAGGTGAGAGGAGCTTGCTGTGTCGAGGAGATAACGAGACTGAGGACGAGGAGATAGGTTTTTATTACTCATTATTTGCTTCGCTTATGCTTTAGCATAAGCGAAGCAGTATCCTTTAGAACTAAGTTCGTGTCGTCTTTTAGGACTCATTACTTAATCCTCTACAAGTTTAATGTTTACTTTACAAATACACTTTAACACTAACTACTAACTGAATATAATTTTAAGGCTAAATACGGATACAGAATATAAGAATATAGTTTAGTTCTTGAAACTGTTACTATGCGTAGATGTCTTTTTCTTTTCTCTTCTATTGCTATCGGGTCGCCCATACAGAGATTTTTACCAGATGTTCAAGGTCATGCCAGAAGATTGCTCTAGATCTGTCCAGGCATTAAGGTAGTCAATCACAATATTAAGTTCAGTATTTTGAGCTGCTACAACTTCATCTTGCTGCGATGTCACCTCAAAGATACCAATCCCATCCCTTCCTCTAAGATATAGTTCTCGTACAACCTTCAATCTCTCTTGCGCTAGCTTTGTTGCTTGTCGTGCTTCTTGTACTTGAGCGAAATTAGAATTTATATCTCTAATCCTATCACTGATCTCAACTGCAACTGTCTGTTTGGTTTCTTCTAAATTACTTCTCTGTTGTAAGAGATTTACACGGGAGCTTAAAAGAGCAGTTTTAGGAGATTTATCACCAAAGGTTTGAGTGAATTCAAGGGCAGCAGATGCCCGAATATCATCGCCTACATCAATACTGCTTACTGTGTCCAGTTGCCATCTTAAATTGTCCCTTTGTTCGATTAAATCAAGTCTGGTAGTATTAACATCTATCTTAGCCTGCAAGTAATCTGGTCTTTGAGCATAAGCCTTTTGCAGTAAATTTTCTTTGCTTAGTTTGACAGGTTGAGGTAAATTTTCATTTGTTAAAGCTTCAATACTCTCGTCTGGCACGACAATATCTAAAGTTTTATTGGTGTCAATAATATTAAGCAAATCTGATTTAGCTTGAGCTAGTTCGTTAAATGTGTTTAATAGCTGTCGCTCTGCTTCTGCAACAGAAGCTTTCTGCTGCACTAAGTCTACTCTAGCTCTTCTGCCTGCCTCCACTAAAGCTGTTTGAGCTTCTAAATCCTTGCGTCTGGATTGCAAAGAATTTCGCTGAATTTTTACACTCTCTTGAGCTAGAATCAGAGTGCGGTAAGCTTTAATTGCTTCTACTATTTTGTCAACCAAAGATTGCTGGCGTTCTAGCATTTGGCTTGTATTGTTCAAACGAGCCGACTGAACCGAAACCCGATTTACTTTGGTTCCCGCCCCACGCATTAAAGGTTGCCTAATTTGTAATCCCAGCACATCAAAGTCAGCTAACGGATCTGTCGTGAGCGAAATATCTGTACCGAGAGGAGTCAATAAATCAGCCCCAATCTGTAAACTACGACTAAAATTTGTGTCGTTGAAATCATCAAAGTCTGAAGAATCTTCAACTTCTGTCGAATCAAAATTAGAGCTAGACTCTAAACTTCTATCTGCGGAAACAGAAAAACTGGGTGTTATGGTCGGCGAAAACTTACTTTCAGCTTCTTCTAGCTCTTGTGTGGCAATAATTCGGTTCAGAGAATTATTTTTTAGCTCACGATTGTTTTGTACAACTAACTGTACGAGATCGGGCAACTTCAAAACGACGGTTTTAGACCTGTCGCGATCGCGCTTTTGAGGTTTAGCATTTACAGTATTTTGAATTTTGTCCTGTGATAGAACGGAAGTTTCTATAACTAAGTTAGGGATAATTCCTGTTACTAGGAGAAGCAATATTTTTAAAGATAGCGATCGCTTAACTTGATTCAATGAGCTTCTAGCTTCTAGCTTTTAGCTTCTAGCTTAAGTTAACTATTAGCATCGCTGCTTTAACATTTAGTGGGCGTGCCGTATAAACATCTGGGGAAACCCCAGATGACAGGCACTTGGGA
>JBDKJC010000150.1:0-7188 GCA_039796815.1 Cyanobacteriota bacterium
CCTTTTTTCTCTTGTTGCTAGCAAGCATTTACTTAATAAAAATTTCTAATTTACACTTTTGTTGCCCTTCATATTTATAAACGATGAATCAATTTAAGAGGCTGGCTGAACTATATAAAAGTACTTTGCTCGATCATGTTTTGCCCTTCTGGTCACAGCATTCACTCGATCGCCAATCTGGGGGCTATTTTACCTGTTTAGATCGAGTGGGAAATGTCTACGATACCGATAAGTTCATCTGGCTACAAAACCGTCAGGTATGGACTTATTCAATGCTCTACAATCGTCTGGAAAAAAGACCTGAGTGGTTAGATATCGCTCGTCATGGTGCTGAATTTTTGGCAAAATATGGTCGAGATCCAGAAGGTAACTGGTATTTTGCTTTAGATCGAACAGGACAGCCTTTGGTGCAGCCTTATAATATATTCTCTGATTGTTTTGCGGCGATGGCTTTTAGTCAATATGCATTGGCTTCGGGAGAGGAAACAGCGCAAGAGATTGCCTTGCAGGCATATAATAACGTGTTGAGTCGTCAGCATAATCCCAAGGGTAAATATAACAAAGCTTATCCAGGAACGCGATCGCTAAAAAGTTTAGCTGTACCGATGATCTTAGCTAATCTCTCTTTAGAAATGGATTGGTTACTCGAAGATAGTGAATTAGAAACAATTCTTGAGCGCACAGTGCGAGAAGTGATGCAGGATTTTCGGGATTCCGAAACAGGATTAATGTATGAAAACGTTACCCCCGAAGGCAAGCATTTGGATTGTTTTGACGGTAGATTAATTAATCCCGGTCACGGCATTGAAGCCATGTGGTTTGTCATGGATATTGCCCATCGTCGCCACGATTTGAATTTAATTAATCAGGCGATTGATGTTGTTATAAATACTTTAGAATTTGCTTGGGACAGGGAATATCAAGGTATTTATTATTTGATGGATGCACAAAGACATCCTCTACATCAGCTGGAGTGGGATCAAAAGCTATGGTGGGTGCATTTGGAAACGTTAGTAGCATTATTGATGGGCTTTAGTTTCACTGGCAGAACAGAGTGCCTCGAATGGTTTGAACAAGTTCATAATTATACTTGGAATCACTTCTCCGATTCTGAGTCTGGGGAATGGTTTGGCTACCTAAACTGTAGAGGAGAATTATTACTAAATCTTAAGGGCGGTAAATGGAAAGGCTGTTTCCATGTTCCTCGCGCTTTATATTTATGCTGGCAACAGTTAGAAACTCTGGCTAGTCAATAGTACTCCAGAACTCGATAATTTAGTCGCTGTTTGAATATATTTGACACAAATTCTTTATGAAATTTAAATTTGTTGTATTGTGTTAAGCACTTATAATTTTGAATGTCAACAAAAAGTCAACAAAAATAGAAGACAAGACAAAACAATAAAACAAAGACAAAATAAGAAAACTTTTAAATTTAGTAGGGTTATAAAATTATGGTTAGAAGAGGATCGGAAACAGCAGGTGGGTTTTTATCAGGCTTTCGCGATTTCATTATGCAAGGTAATGTTATTGATTTAGCAGTTGCCGTAATTATTGGTGCTGCATTTAGTAAAATTATCGATTCGTTAGTCGCTGATATTATCACTCCTTTGATCTTAAATCCTGCAATGAAGGCTGCTGGAGTAGATAGATTATCAGAACTATCCGCTGGTGGAGTTCAGTATGGTTTATTTTTAGCAGCAGTTCTCAACTTTTTAGTGATTGCATTCTGTATTTACACCCTGGTGCAAGCATTTGAGAAAGCTAAAAAACGTTTAATTCGCCAAGAGGCTTTAGCCGAAGAAGCACCTGACGCGACGCTAGTTGCTCAAGAAAGACTTACTGGGGCAATTGAACGTTTAACCAACGTTATGGAAACAAGGTAACAGTGAGCAATGAGCAATGAGCAATGAGCAATGAGCAATGAGCAATGAGCAATGAGCAATGAGCAATGAACATTGAACATTGAGCAATGAACATTGAACATTGAGCAACCTCGACAGTTTACGTCGCGAAGCTTATCCTCCTTCGAGGACGTAGTCCTTTAAGACTAGCTTCGCATATATCCTATAGGGTACATGGAATAAGCTCGGGCTTTGCGAACATTTCCGCGCATCAATTGTTCAATGTTAAATGATCATTGTGACGCGAGCTTGCGAGCTAATGGTAAACCACTTGTCTCGCATAGTTGGAGATACCGCTTCGTGACCGATAGGGAATCCTTTAGGGCATATCCTTTAGGGCATATCCTTTAGGGCATATCCTTTAGGACTCATTGATAAAGCTGGAGCTAATGCAACTCGTCTTCTTCCTCCCCCAGCAATATTAGTAGGTTCATTATTATCGACGATGTATAAATTTTGAAATAATTGCATTACATCTTCGTAGAACGGACTGTTATTACCTTCAAAATCGTAACCATATTGCTCTCGAAACTCTTGGGTCACTCCATTTTCTACTGCTAAATAATGAGCATCCCAATGAGCATCGTCTACTATGTATGCACCATAATTTTGAAAAGCGTCAAAGAGTTTTTTGCCAACTGGTGTTTGTAGTTTTAAGCTGGCTTGTGAGATTTTAGGGGGAATTGCCAAGAGTGTTCCTTGTACTAGTTTAGGATTTCTCCCTCCATAGCGTTCTGCTGCATAGGAATCAGTACGATCTGCTGGCCAACGATGACCTGGAACACTGTCTGAGTAGTAAAGATACTTTTCTCCCCAGATATTAACTTTCAAAGCATGAGGAATTGGGCGATTGCTAGTCAGTTCTCCCAGACGAATCGAACCACCAATGGCTGAGAGTCCAGAACCAAAATGAGTGCCGTGAATCCCATCGCCATCTATACTGACTCCACCCCAAGGATTGCGCCATCCATAAATGTTTCCTCCTGGTTCACATCTTGCTAGAGGTTGGAACTGTTCGATAGTTTTACCATCGGGCATCAAAAAAGCAGAGGCATTATTAGGAGTAGAATAAGGCTCGCTGGTAGCATCTGGTACGATTAAATCGTCGGGAATAGGTAAAGAAATTTCCATCGATTCCGTACCCGTGCAACGTCCTGGCCCAAAATTACCAGGTCCATATACTGGACGCTGAGGATCGTCAGCTTTTAGTCGATAAAAATATTCTCGATCTGCACTCAAATATCCTGCTGGTTGAAGATTTGCTGGTTGATAAACAGCCTCCGAACCGATTGGCATATTCCAAATTGAATTAGAGGCGAAAGGTTGCAGCCACTTGTCCCGTTGAGTTGAAGTATCAAAATTAAGATCGGTAGCAGTTAGCGAATTTACTACGACCGAACTAAAAAAGGCGATCGCGATTATTAAAATGTTGATAATTTGACTCTTACGCACAATATTTTTCTTATTGAATCAATCACAGCTTTACTTAATTATGGTAATTAATCTTCACAATTAAATACAAATCAGCATAAAAGTTGTTAAAGTTTGGCAAATTAAGAGTTATCTTAAAACTTAAAATATAAATAAAATTTTGTATAAAAAATATCTGTACGTTAACATCAAGGTAGATTAAACTAACCGTACTTGGTGAAACGATTGATAACAAACGAGTGCAGCAGCTCAAAAACACAGCGTTCCTCGTAACTAAATTGCCTAATCGTATTAATTAATTATCAGCCATAAATTAGCTTGAGTTATTCTAACTCTTGAAAAGTAGCAAACTATATCTTTAGACTGAGAAGTTTTTGAGAATAATAGATATAATTAAAACTAATTAATTAAATCTCAAATTAAGCTAGCATGTAGACAGCAGATAAAAATATTTTTTCTATTAGCTTAAAAATATTTTTTCTCTCGTGACTGTTCAAAAACATACATAACTTTTAAGTGTTGGTAAAGTTTTTTACTTAAGTGAACATTAAAAATGTATTTTTAGATCTTCTAGATTTATTTAATTTTTAGTTAGTTTTCAAAGATAAATATGATAGATTATATAATATTTTTTTAAAAAAGTAGGATGTAGCATAATCATGTTGTCATAATACATTAAATCTTTGAATAAAAATAACTATGATATTTATTACAGGAGAAAAAATGATCATCTAATCACAAACTTTACTTTAAAATAATAAGGTAATTGATACAATGAATTAAGTCGAGGGGAAATTAAAAAAATCTTAAAAATAGCCAATATTTTTTTGAAAAGATTATATTTCCAAAACCTAAATCATGCTCAGAAAAAACATTTGTGTCCTTTAAACTTTTAAGTGCTAAGGGAGTTCGAGAGTATTTAATGCTTATGCGTAAACCTGTTTTGACTATTTTTTATCAGTTCGATCCTTGCAATCCCAGCATAGGTGGAATTCAGACAGTGATACGTTCTTTTATTAAATATGCTCCAAGTGAATTTGAGGTTAGTTTAGTAGGTATATCAAATCAGCCTAACTTACCCAAGGGTAAATGGCAAAAAGTGCAATTAGCAGGTAGAGAAATTAATTTTTTACCATTATTTACACTGCTGAATGATAACTTTAGAAGTCTAGTACCGACGACAATTAAATACACTGTGGCTCTTTTAAGGCAAGGTTTTGCTTCTGACTTTATGCATTTCCATCGACTTGAACCAACATTGGCAGCACTTAATTGGTCTGGAGAAAAAACCTTGTTTGTTCATAATGATATTCAAAAACAAATGCAATCTTCAGACAGTAAAAATGCTATTCTTTGGCGTTATTTCCCTAGCGGATATTTTGCTTTAGAGCGATCGCTAGTTAAACAATTCGACCAAATCTTTGCTTGTAATACTGACTCAGTAAAACATTATCAGCAGCGTTACCCAACCATAGCCGATCGCGTCTCATACATCAAAAACTCTGTAGATGGCGAAATTTTTTATCCCTTAACATCGGTACAACGAGAGGAAGGCAGACGCACACTAGCAAAGCAGTTTAAATTAGCTGATGAAACTTATTTCATCTTATTTGCTGGTCGTCTTCATCCTCAAAAAGATCCCCTATTAATGGTTCGCTCTTTTGCTACTTTAAACAATTCCAATGCTCATCTGTTGATAGCAGGTGATGGAGAGTTAGCAACACAAGTACAAGCAGAAATCGAGCGTCTAGGAATTGCCCAACAAGTAACTATGCTAGGCTCAGTAGAGCAGGCAGAATTAGCAGAGTTACAGCGCATCTGTAGCGTTTTTGTTTTAACTAGCACCTATGAAGGTTTACCTCTGGTAGCTCTTGAAGCACTAGCTTGTGGAACTCCAGTAGTGACAACATCATGCGGAGAAACCCCAAAACTACTTAATGTTCATAGTGGCATTGTTTGCCAGGAGCGTAATAATCAAGCGATCGCTAATGCCTTAAAAAAGGTTTTATCACAGCCAGCAGATTATCCCATTGATGCTTGTGTGAGGGTTGCAGAGCCTTATAGTGCTAGAGCGATCGTCAGTACTGTTTACAGAGATATGTTATCTCGTTGGCAGACAAAATTAAACCCTGTTTAGTAAAGCTGCGCGGAAGTCATAAGGAGTAGAGGAATTATAGGGAGTAATAAATTTCTTTTAATGTTCAATGCTCAATGATCGATGTTTAATGAAGCGGCCCCCGACGGCAATCGCAAGACCGCTTTTAGCCCCCAAACACAAATAAGGAGACTAAATCTATGATATAGCAATTGATACACAGTTTTTTCAACACTACAGATTGAGGGAATAAAAATTTTTCCCTTTCAAAGTTAGAGGAATTGGTTCCCGACGGCAATCAAAAAACCAAGACCTTTTAGCCCCCAAACACAAAAAAATTAAAAGAGACTACTCTGGATGAAAATTGCAGTTATTGGCACCAAAGGGTTGCCAGCTAAACAAGGCGGTATTGAACACTATTGCCAAGAAATATACCCTCGCATGGTTGCTCGGGGTCATTCTGTAGATTTGTTTGCCCGCTCCTCTTATGTTGACTCTCCTTGGATGAAACAATATTACTTTGAGAGAGTTCGAGTAATTTCGCTTCCCTGTTTAAAGCTAAAAGGGATAGATGCGCTATTTAGTTCTCTACTAGGAACTATGTTGGCTAGTAATGGTAAGTATGATATCGTTCATTTTCATGCTTTAGGCCCTTCTCTGTTCACTTGGTTGCCAAAAATTACTTTGTCTTTTTCCTCAAAAGTTATTGTCAGTTGTCAAGGACTGGACTGGCAACGTGCTAAGTGGGGTAATTTTTCCAGTAAATTACTCCATCTGGGTGAGAAAGCTGGAGTACGTTTTGCTGACAAAATCATTGTGGTATCGGAGGAATTACGTTCCTATTTTCGAGAGAAATACGATCGAGAAACGGTTTATATTCCGAATGCTCCCAGCAGCTATCCACCTGCGGACTCTGATTTTGCCTATGGTACTTCACTAGGTTTGTGCCAAAAACGGTACATTACCTTTTTGGGTAGACTTGTGCCAGAGAAACGTCCTGAGTTATTAATTGAAGCTTTCCAAGCTCTTAAACCTCCTGGATGGAAACTAGCGATTGTTGGTAGCACAAGTGATACAAATTCTTTTGCTCAGCAAATAAGCAGTTTAACTAACGGTAATCCTGATGTGGTGTTCACAGGACAACTTCATGGCAAACATTTAGCAGAAATCGTGCGAGGAGCGGGATTTTTTGTACTTCCTTCGGATGTTGAAGGATTGCCTTTAGCGATGCTAGAAGCAATGCGAGAGGGTGTTCCAGTTGTAGCCAGTGATATTCCTCCCCATCGGCAATTACTTGGTGGGGGGAAAGGAATACTTTTTCCACCTGGAGATCTAGAATCTTTGATTTTTCTACTAGATTGGGCAATTCATCGCCCAGAAGTGCTGGCAATCATGGCACAAGAGGCACAAAAGTACGTAGAAGTTAATTACAACTGGGACAACATTACTACCGAAACTTTGAGACTGTACGAAATGACTTCTGCTAGTTCTGTCAAAACCCCATTTCCACCTGTGACTGAAAGTTAAGTAACGAGTAATGAGTAACGAGTATTTAATTTATTTTCTATTTCCCACCTAGCACCAACTAACTACCCACTACCCACTACTTACTACCTGTTTTGACCCTGAGATAAATTGTCATGAAAGAGCCAAACTTTTCCCTCTTACCAATAGTTTTTCATAGGCATCGTATACCAGCGATCGCTACATTTCTCTCTGTTTTGGGGGGAGCTATAGCTTACTTGGTTTTTACGCCAC
>JBDKJC010000151.1:0-7151 GCA_039796815.1 Cyanobacteriota bacterium
TACCTCTTGATACTTTGCAAAATAGCCAAGGAAGAATTATTGTTCAAAGAGAACCAGACTCGTTTGCCAGCGAAATATATCGCATGATTCAAACTAATCTTAAGTTTCTAGCAGTTAAGCGACAACCAAAAGTTATTTTGATGACTAGCTCTGTTCCTGGAGAAGGAAAATCGATGGTCGCGGCCAACTTAGCCGCTGCAATGGCTCAGTTAGGTCGTAAAGTTTTACTGATTGATGGCGATTTAAGAAGAGCATCTCAACATGATCTTTGGCAGATTAGTAATAAAGTTGGAGTCAAAGATGTGGTTACGCACAAAACACCATTAGCTCAGGTTATCACCCAACCAATGAAGCAACTAGACATTTTAACTTCAGGAACTATCGCTCCTAATCCATTGGCTTTATTGGACTCACCAGAGATGAGTCAGCTAGTAGCAACAGCGAGAAAGGAATATGACCTAGTGATTATTGATGCACCGCCTTTGGCTGTAACTGCCGATGTTTTAACATTAAGCAAACTAGCAGATGGTCTTGTCTTTGTTAGTCGTCCAGGAATTGTAGAAAATGAGAGTGCAGAACTAGCCAAAGAAACTTTATACAATGCTCATCTTGAACAACAAGTTTTGGGAATGGTAATTAATGGTGTCAAGCAAAAAGAATTCGATCGCTATTCATATCATGCTAAATACAGCAAAAGTTATTTTTCTGGTTCTGCTGAAAGTAATCAAGCCAAAACCGCTACTGCCTAAATTTAGTTTAGATATTACCCTTTTAAATAGATAGTGATTAGCAGTAGTTCTTGATTACAAAAAAATTTAAAAATCAACTTTTGATAATTATCTAAAAATGCAGCAAAACTTCGACTATATGAGCAAAAGCTAGAGAAACTTTTTACATATATGAAATATATAATAAAACTATTAGGCTGAACTTATAAACTGTTAATAATCTGCTGAATAATTATTACTCCAAACTCCAGTAAACAGAAATAGAAATTATGAATTTGGCAGAGATCAAAGTTAAAGTTACAAATCTATTTCAAAGTAGTCTGGCACGAGACACTCTCTGGATGTTGTTTTCTAAGCTATTTAATATAGTGATGCAGACAGCATATTTTATTATTATTGCTCGTTTGTTGGGTAAAGAAAACTACGGTTCGTTTGTGGCGATTACCGCCGTGGCAAATTTGGTTTTTCCTTTTGTCCCTTTGGGTAGTGAGCATTTATTGGTTAAAAATGTCTCTACTAATAGAGCAACCTTCAGTACTAATTGGGGCAATAGTTTAGTTCTCTCTACTGTTAATGGTACTTTTTTGACACTACTCCTATTTTTGCTTTCTCCTGTTCTATTTCCTGGAAATATTCCTTGGGTAGCAATTTTGCTGATTCTAGTAGCCGATCTCATTTGTCTTGCTCTGCTTGATTTGGGTAGTAAGTCATTACTGGCAAGCAACATGGTTAATAAGACGGCTCAGCTAGAAGTTCTAGGTACCTGTAGTAAGCTTTTAGCAGCATTATCTTTATTGGTTTTTTTCCCTAATCCAAGCGTAAGTACCTGGAGTTGTCTATATTGCACTAGTTCAGTGCTTATGACTGTAATTACAGTGTTGTTGATTACAAAGATGCTGGGTTTGCCTCGCCCCATATTGTCTGAGTTACAATCCAATCTTGTTCAAGGATTTTACTTCTCGATCAGCACTTCTGCCAATAACATTAACGCCAACCTAGATAAGTCAATGTTAAGTAACATATCAGGAGTTGGAGCTACAGGAATATATGCTTCTGCTTATCGCTTTATTGATGTCGCTAATTCACCGTTACTAGCCTTATTTGGTGCTACCTATACTAGATTTTTTCAACATGGAGCGTCTGGGGTTCGGGGGAGTTTGAATTTTGGGAAACGACTCCTACCCATTTTGACTTTTTATGCGATCGCTACCATAGTTGGATTTTGGCTGATAGCTCCCTTTATTCCCATAATTCTTGGTGAAGATTATCGCGATGCAATTGGCGCTCTTTTATGGCTATCTCCCCTACCCGCGATCGCTGCTTTTCAATATTTGGCAGCAGATACTTTAACTGGTTCAGGTCATCAAAAGTCGCGCAGTATTGTTCAAGTAGGAGCAGCGCTTGTCAATGTCGTCTTAAATATTATTTTGATTCCACTTTTTTCTTGGAAGGGGGCGGCGATCGCCACGATCATCTCAGATTCTTTACGGTTAGTTTGTCTTTGGCTAATTGTATTTATCCTATCTCGTCAAGAGAGCAAACAAGACTATTCACCAGGATAGAAAAATTTTCTTTCTATATTATTACAATTAGCTTGATGTATAACTATGCTATTTAATTCTTTTGAGTTTATTTTTCTATTTTTACCAATTACTTTAACTGTCTTTTTTTGGCTAAGTAATAACAGTAAATATGTTGAGCAGCAACTACCTATAATTTGGTTGGTGTTGGCATCTTTCTTTTTCTATGGTTGGTGGCAACTTCGTAGTATTAATTTGCTATTACTAACTATATCTATACTTTTTAATTATAGCTTAGGCTATTGTTTAAGTAATGTAGTGAAAAATGCGCTGTTTAAAAAAGCTATTCTAATTTCAGGCATTGTTTTGAATTTAGGGTTAATTTCTTATTTTAAATATGCCAATTTTTTCGCAAGTAATTTTAATCAAGTATTTCATACTAAAATAAATTTACCGCCAATAGCATTACCTTTAGCAATTTCTTTCTTTACGTTTATCCAAATTGCTTACTTAATTGATGCTTATAAAGGACAAACAAAAGAATATACTTTACTGAAATATATATTATTTGTTGCTTTTTTCCCTCATCTAATTGCTGGTCCAATTGTTCATCATTATGAACTTTTACCTCAGTTTGAAAAACCCTCTGTTTATAAATTTAGCCAAACAACATTATCAATTGGTCTAACTGTATTTATCGCTGGTTTATTTAAAAAAGTGATCTTTGCCGATCGCATTGCTGAATATTCTAATTTAGCTTTTGCTGCGGCATCTCAAGGTATCGATTTAACCTTTGCCGAAGCTTGGGTAGGGGCATTGGGCTATACTCTACAGCTATACTTTGATTTTTCAGGCTATTCTGATATGGCGATCGGTGCATCCTATATGTTTGGGATTCGCTTACCGCTAAATTTTAATTCTCCCTACAAAGCGATCAGTATTGTCGATTTTTGGCGTAGATGGCACATTACTTTGTCTCATTTTCTGAGGGATTACTTGTATATACCTTTAGGAGGTAGTCGTAAAGGACAACTAAGACGCTATCTAAATTTGCTAATCACGATGTTACTAGGGGGTTTATGGCACGGTGCAGGTTGGACTTTTATCTTTTGGGGGGGATTGCATGGAATTTATTTAATAATTAATCATCTGTATCGCTCTATTCGTCTTAGTTGGGGTCATAATCTCAAAGATGATGGATGGTTGCTTCGTAGCACGGGACAGATTGTAACCTTTATTGCGGTGGTGATTTCTTGGGTCTTTTTCAAAGCTAGCAATTTTGAGACAGCAACCTCAATGTTACAGTCAATGTTTGGCTTTAACGGTATCGATTTACCTCAATTTTTGACACCTTATCTAGGCTTTTTAAGAAATATTGGCATCGGCTTCTCAGGATTTACCGTTAACGTCGGGATCAGTCAGAAATATGCCACTTTCGGCATTCTTATCTTGTTACTAATTGCTTGGTTTACCCCTAATACTCAGCAGTGGATGGGTAAATACAATCCAGCTTTAACCGAAATTGTTGAAGATGAAAAATATCAGTCGAAGTGGCAGCAACAATTCTGGCACTCTCTATTGTGGAAACCAAATAAAATTTGGACCATAATCATTGCCAGTTTAACTTCACTATCTTTATTGTGCTTTTCTCGGGTCAGTGAATTCCTTTATTTCCAATTTTAATTTTTAAACTTATACTCTAAATTAACTAAATAAAAATGAACTTGAAAACTGCCACGGAAGGATTTTTAAAATTAAGTAAGCGTACAGCCCCAGAAATGCCAGATTCTCAAATAGACAGTAAAGAAAAAGAAGGCAACTTTAGTTTTGGTCTATATGCACTTGTAACTTCTTTACTATTAGGCTCTGTTGCTGGTGTTAATTGGTTAATCGATCCTCTGTGGTATAGCCACGGGAATATTTTGACGGGCAAAAATTTTGCTTTTAATGAACGGGTTACTAAAACTAACCTTTTTTTGAGGACTAAAGATCGGGAAAAGTATGACTGTATTATTCTTGGCAGCTCTAGAGTGACAACTTTGAGAGCATCAGAGTTGAGTAACAATAATTGTTTTAACTATGCTCTTAAGGGAGCAGAAATACCTGATTTTGTCAGCTACGCTAATTTTCTACAAGAGCAAAAAATTGACCCCAAAATAGTCTATGTTGGGGTGGATGGCTTCAATTTTGTGGAACAAGAAAGAAAAGAACAGCCACCAATTTCAATTGATAGTCTTCAGACACCATCTTTCCTTCAGGCTTATCTTTCGTCTGACGTGTTGTTATTTTCGGCTATGACTATACTTGGTGTTAGTCCAGATCCTGGAAATTATTACGATCGAGATTTTGAGCCTGTAGATTTTCCCAACCCTCCTGTTTATGACGCAAAATTTTATAAGCCTGCTTCACAACAAAGATGCGATCTAACTTCAGTAGACACATTTATCGGTTTGAAAGAAGTTTTTCCTAATGCCAAATTTGTAGCTTTTGTGCCACCAAGATCGGCTTGGAGCATGATTAATGACACTTATGCTAGAGGACTAATGGATTGTGAGCTATCAGCTTTTCATCAGCTAGGGCAAAATTATGATGCTATGTATGATTTTTCCATTCCTTCCGAGGTAACTCGAAACCCTCGCAATACTTTTGATGGCAGTCATTATTCAGTGGTAACCAATAATCGAATAGCCCAAATTTTGCAGGGGAAAACAGATGGTGATTTTGGAATTCGCGTGGATAACTATCAATTTGATGATTATCGTGCAGCTTACCGCCAGAAGTTGAAGGATTTTTTAGCAGAAGAAGGTGAATTAGAACGCTGGGATAATAACTCAGAAATTTCTATTGATATGGTTCAGAAAAAAAACCCTAATTAAACTGTGAGTAATTAGGGAAAAATCTAAAATCTAATTAACTAATTAAACTTATAGTTAGCTAGAAACTTTTAAATCTGCTTCTTTTAGTAATTTGCGATCGCCTCATATCTGGAGGAATTGCCAAGCTTTGAATTACCTGGTTGCGTCTCTCGTATTCCATTTGCTTTAATTCAGTATAATCTAGCCAATGAATGCAGTTTACGGGACAAGTATCCATTGCTTCTTCAACTAGCTCTTCTAGATCGCCATCTTGATTAAAAACTCTAGCTCTCCCATATTCAGGTTCAATGTAGAACGTATTTGTTGCTACATGAGTACAGTTTTTACAGCCAATACAGATATTTTCATCAACGAAAACCCCCTTTTGCCGCCAAACTCCACCTAATTCTGGCTCAAAACCATTAGGCTGATTTGAGTCAGTATTATTCATTAAGCACTCCAACGTTGCACAACTAAACGGATTGAACCATCTTCATTTTTGGCCTGCTCGGCGATCGTAAATCCTTGATTAGCAGTTTCATTGACTACTGTATGATAAGCGTAGCGTTGAGTTACTTGGCGTAAAAAACCATCTACAGTCAAGGGTTGCTGCCAGTATTGTAAGTCGGCGACTAGTTCATACTCGCTACCATTCCAACAAAATCCAAAATCATAGCTATTGTTTTGCTCAATTACTACTTCAGCCTCATGGGTTTGACCCTGATAGCCACGGACTACTCCTGAACTATTCTTCCAATCTACGTCCAAATCCTGGAGAGCTGCTTTCAAAAAGTTTAAGTTACGAATTTTTGTTTTGATATTGCTGAAATGTGACATAAGTTTTCTCTAGGGAACTAAATTAAGTGTTCTAATTGTGAATTGTTTAAATGGTCTTAAAATTACCAATCGCTATAGTTGCTTTGAGCATAGTTGCTTTGGGCGACAGTGGTAGCTGATTGAACCTGGTTTCGAGCATAGTAATCAGATGTCTGCTTTTGATCGACAACAACTCCGAGCTGTTGTTCGATCGCTGCGGTTACTTCTTGGCAAGATGAACCCACAATACCTGTAACCGTCTCCTTTACCCGTCCATCGGGATAAATAATAAATTCTAATGTTTCCATTTATCTGCTGCTTGGCGATCGCTTAGCATAAACTCATAAACTATGTTATTCACACAGTAACGTTACTTTTTTTTTGTTATATCGCTCTCATTATAGATATTTTGAGAGTCAGCACTAATTCTCAAGAAATCTTGTTAAAAGTTAACAAGATCTGAATTAGTCACTACTATATAATCTAAGTTTTCCGTAAATTAACTTTAGAGTCAAGAAAAAAGAGTTACTAGCAAAAATTTTTTTAATAAAAAAACATAATACGTAGAAAATGTTTGTAATTCAAGCGAGCGGCAAAAATAACTTTTAATTTAATCTTAGCCATCAGCTTAGGATCATACAATCTGTAATGTATTCAAGTTAGAGTTAGAGATAATGATCGATCAATTAGCTAATCCGATTAGAGTTGGTGTTCTAGGTTTTGGTGGTTTAGGACAAGCAGCAGCCAAGATTTTAGCTGCCAAACAAGAAATAATCCTAGTGGCAGCAGCAGACCATAAAGGTTATGTTTACACGGGAGCAGGTTTAGATATAGATGCCACAATTTCTAGTTATCACGAGCATCATTCTGTAGGGTATTTAGCGGCTGGGGGAGTTCTTAGTAGCAATAGTATCCAAGATTTAGTTGAAAATGCCGAGGTAGATGGCTATTTTCTCGCGTTACCTAACTTACCCAATACCTTTATGGCAGATGTTGCACGGCAGTTTATCCAAGCTGGATGGCAAGGAGTGTTAGTAGATGCTTTAAAAAGAACTAGTGCCGTCGAACAATTGCTGGAATTACAGTCTGATTTAGAGCAGGCAGGCATTACCTATCTAACTGGTTGTGGTGCAACTCCTGGCTTATTAACTGCTGCTGCTGCGATCGCTGCTCAAAGTTATGCTGAAATTCATAGTGTTAACATTACCTTTGGAGTAGGCATTGCCAACTGG
>JBDKJC010000152.1:0-7150 GCA_039796815.1 Cyanobacteriota bacterium
TTGTACTACCTTGCCGCGATCGAGAACAATAATTTCGTCGCAGTCGCGAATAGTACTGAGACGGTGTGCCACAATTAGACAGGTACATCCTCTACGTCGCAAGTTGGAATCAATAATCTTTTCCGTTTCCGAATCTAAAGCACTAGTAGCTTCATCCATAATTAAGATTGAAGGATTATTAACTAAGGCACGGGCTATTTCTAATCGCTGTCGTTGACCACCACTCAAGTTAGCAGCACCTTCAGCCAGTTCGGCATTATACCCGCCAGGCATGGATTGAACCACATCATCAATGGCTGCGTCTTGACAAGCTTGTTTGAGATATCGATCGGGGATAGTAGTATCCCACAGGGTTAAATTATCTCTAACCGTTCCCGAAAACATCAAAATATCCTGTTCAACCATTGCCACAGAATTAGTTAATAGCTGGGTAGGAATTGCAGTTTTTGGCTGGCGATCGAGTAAAATTTCTCCCGACCAAGATTCGTATAGTCCACCAACTAACTTGGCAACAGTAGATTTACCCGAACCACTTCCGCCAACCAAGGCAACTCTTTGTCCTGGCTTAACTTCCAGGCTAAAGTTTTCAATTAAAGGTGCTTCGAGACGACTGTAACCAAAGGTAAGATTGCGTATTTCCAAGTGTCCTTCTAACTTAGGTGTAAGGGCGGTTTGCTCCTGTTCTCTTGCACTTTGCTGTTCTAGTAGAGGATCGGTAGGATTATCTAAAACATCATCCAAACGAATCAAATTACCATCTAATTCCTGTAGAGTTCTACCAAAGCTGACTAAACTATCAACGGGCTGTTGAAAATTTTGCACCATAGCTTGAAAGGCAACTAACATCCCAATACTGAGATGTCCGTCCATGACTCTTAATCCACCAACGGCAAGTAAGAAGGCAGCAGAAAGGGCAGATAAAAGTACAGGCAAAACAGATAGAGTTTGATTGGTGACTCCTAATTCTTGCTGAGAATTAATCGCTTTGGTATAGTACCCCGACCAACGGGCAAAGAAATCTGACTCCAACCCCGAAGCTTTTAAGGTTTCAATACTTTGGAGGGCGGCGATCGATGCTCCTGCTGCTTTCCCGTAGTCCTGAATTAATCGCTGATTGGCATCCTTGCGTTGACGGGAAATGGATTGCAGAGTGATCACGTTAATGAGAGCAAAGCTAAAAACGATCGCCGTTAAAACTAAATCATACTGACTCATGACGATGACATAAAAACCCAGCATCACCGTATCAATGACGGTAGTTGCCAACTGTCCTGAGAGAATATCAGCAACTTGGTCATTTAAGCTAGTACGGTTACTAATTTCTCCCGCAAATCTTTGGGCGTAAAAACTGACGGGTAACCGCAAAATATGCCAGAGAAAACGGCTAGACATACCTACAGCCAGTTTAATTTTTAGACGACGTAAATAACGCAACCGTAGTAAAGTTAATGCACCTTGAAGAATTGTGGCGATCGCCATGGCTAAAAGCAGCGGACGTAGCCAGTGTTGTCGTCCTTGAATTAAGATTTCATCGACAAAGATCTGGGTAAATACAGGAACTACCAACCCCACCAAAGTTAGTAACAATCCTGCGATCAAACAGTAGGCTAATGCTCCCGTTGTCCCTTGAAGACGTGACCACACAGCCAGCAGCATACTCGCCTGACGACCTCCTCGTTTAAATTCTGACCCTGGCTGCATTACCAGCACGACACCAGTATATGCCTCATCAAATTCCTGAAGGGAAATCGTACAAGGCCCAGTAGCAGGGTCGTTGAGATAAACTTTTTCTTTACCCCAACCTTCTACTACTAAAAAGTGATTGAAGTTCCAAAACACAATGTAGGGTAAGGGAAGTTCCCGTAACTGAGTTAGTTCTTTTTTAAAGCCTTTTGCTTCTAAACCATAACGCCTGGCCGCTTTAAGCACATTGGAAGCTTTAGAACCATCCCTCGATACGCCACATTCCCGCCTTAATTCTGGCAACGGCACAATTAGACCGAGATAGTACATGATAATCCCTAGAGCAGCAGCACCGCATTCAACTGCTTCCATCTGTAAGAGGGTGGGAGTTTTGATCCGACGGCGAGATGGCAGTAATTTTTTCAGATACTGCCAGGGATTAAAGCTTGTTAAAGCAGAAAAACTAGATTTAGGAGAATTAGTAGATACCACTGACCGACCTCAACAAAGGAATAACATAGCTAATCGGAGTTCTTTCATCGACCTTGACACGGGCAATAGAAGTAGTTCCAGGCGAGATTTTTAAATTCGGGCCAGCAGAAGAAGACCATTTATAACCGCTAAAGGTACTATCATCGGTTTGGAGGCTAGCAGATATCTGTATTAATCCAGGTTGGTCTTTAGATACTAAACCTTCAACTACTTCAGGATTACCGACGACATTCGCAGCAGCTTCTTTGGTAATGGGGAAAGCAGAAATTTTGTTAACATCCCCCACAATGCCGCCAAAACGTTCTCGCTTAATTGTTTGTGGAGTAATCTGAATCTTCATCCCTGGCTGAATCTTTTTCCCATCCTCGACAGGAAAATAAGTAATGCCCAACATTTTGTCGGTGGGATTATCGATATCTACATTGGCAATACGAGTTCCTGCTTGAACTACTTGACCGAGATTAGTAGTAATTTCGAGAATTTTTCCGTCATGCTGACTGATAATTTGGCTACTGTCTTTAATTTGTTCCGATAATCGGTTAATTTCACGCTCTACTTCTTGGATTTCTTTGGCGCGGTTAGTCGAAGTTTCCCAGTCTTGTTGAGCAAGATTAGCTTTTTTACTCTGAAGTTCTTGTAATTGAGCTTTAATATTTTTAATTTCGTTTATGTTGGCAAGATAATCTTTTAAAGCATCTGCTTCTTTGACATCTAGCTGTTTAAGTTGAGAGTCAGCCTCATTAATTTGAGCAGTGTTATCAAAATATTCTTGTCGTGCCTGTAGCAATATGTCGTCAGCGATCGCTCCTTGTTTAAATAAATTTTGTCGTATTGTTAGTCTCTTTTGATAAGTTGGTAGTAATTCGCGCAAAGTTTTCAACCGTGTGGTCAAAGCTTGGCGATCGCGTTCAATTGAAACTAAGCCTTTATCTCTTAAAGTAGGAGTAAGTTTCGTTAAAATCGCTAATTTTTGGTTTAAAGTTTGACTTTGCTCAAATATAGACTGTAAATCGCGATCGCTTCGTTGAGTTTGTAGCAGAGCAACATCACGATTTTGTCCTTGTAACTGGACTAATTTAGCTTGAGCTAATTCCAACTGTTTGCGTAGGTCGATCTGCGCCACTGTAGCAATGACCTCGCCTTTTTTTACTTGCTCTCCTGGTTTAATCTTGAGTTCTAATAGCTGTCCCGCACTTTTAGCTTGTAAAGGTACAACTTGGCTGGGGAAAACTAACACTCCTCGACCTTCTACCGTTACAGGAATCTTCCCATAAACACTCCAAACTCCTGCTGCTACTACCAAAGAACTAAGAGTAGCCAAGGGCAACCAACTTTTAGGGTTAACTACCTGCATCAATTGATCGAGTTTTTCAGGCGAAGCCAAACGTTCAAGAGATTTTTGCCGAAATAGTCTGCTTTCTTGATTATTAGGCAGGGTACTTGTTTCCTTCTGGGTATTAGAAGTAGATTCAGTCTTTTTAGTTGACTTAGATTCGACTTGACGAATTTTTTCCCATAGTCCAGGACTTAAATGAGAATATCCTTTATGTACAGAACGAATAGCATTCCTCAATTCCTCTGCTGGAGTATTTTTGAGCAAATAACCCTTTGCCCCAGCATCCATAGCCTCATTTAAATATTCATTAGTATCATGGGAACTCAGAACTAAGATTTGACAATCAGAAAAGCGTTTAGAAATGATCTTAGTCGCTTTGACTCCATCCATCCCTGGCATTTCCAAATCGATTAAAACCACGTCAGGTTGCAAAGATTCCACTTGCTTAATGGCGATCGCACCATCTTCCGCAATCCCTACTACCTCTAAATCTGTTTCTGGTTCTAGTAATAACTTTAGCCTTTGACGAATTGAGTTTTGATCGTCAACAATTAGTACGCGGATTTTAGAATCATTAGTAAGATTACCTGAATCCGCTGAAATTGGTTGAGCAGTTTTTCCATTCACTTCAGTATTTTTTTTGGTATATGATTACTGTTCGTAGTTGTAAGCCATAAGCTATAAGCTATAAGCTATAAGCTATAATTCAGCTTATAATTGACTAATTGATTGAACAAGAGCATTTTTTTAACTAAATATCACTATTATTTTGTTATTTATTGACCTTAATTAGTTAATAGCTAATAACGCAAATTGCTAGTTGTTATGCCCTCGATTTTAGATTTTAAAACTTACCCGACAACGATTAAAATCGCTGTCTAAGATTAAAAGTCGGTTAAAACCGACTAAAAATATTAAACTTCCTAGTCCGTTTTAACGGACTTTATGTATGAGACAGGGAATTGATTCCCTGTCGGCTGTCGGCTTATAACTAGCGACTTAAGTTAATAATTAATAATTAATAACTAATAACTATTAACTATTAACTAGCTTTTGCTTGTTCTAACATCCAATTAAATCTTTTACCTGCTACTGCCATACGATCTAAAGCAACACTATTTAATTCGTCGGCATATTCTATTTCCTCTCGTAAAGACTGTCCTTTATGATACATTCGTCTACTGTGTGCTAAACGATTTAGCATTCCTTGTAATCTATCTGCTAATAAGGCAGAAACAGTACGATAAAAACGCGCGGAAAAGCCAAGATCTTGTTGTAATTTAGCTGATAAAACAGCACGGGGAATGGATAAAGCGATCGCTTCTTCTCTAGTTGTAGCGGTAACATTCGGTAAACGAGTATCAATTAGAGTAGTTTCACCAACCATCGCGCCTTTAGAGATTCTAGCTATTTCTGTGGTTATGTTAGATTGCTCTTCAATGGCTGCAAAAATGCGTTTTAAAGGATTGCGATCGCCATCGGTGACTGATAAGCTGACTTGACCACTGAGGAGGATATAAAGAGCATCTACGGGACATCCTTCTTTGATTAAAGTTGTATTTGCTGGTATTTTTTGGCGATCGCCGTTGGCAATTAACCAGTCGAGATCGCTATCGTGGAGTTCACCAAAGATAAACAACACGTCTTTAATGGAACTATCTGGGGCTAGTTTACTGCGACCAATGCGAGTAATAATACTTTCTAGGCGATCAGATAAAAGAATTGCGATCGCCCGATAAAATCTAGCTGCAAAATCGACTTCTTTTTCTAACTTGGCTTCTAATTGTAATAAGGGAATAGATAAGATTTGCGATTTAGTTAACGTCGTGACAGTAGTAGCAGAAGGACGCATACAAATTAAGGAAAATTCGCCGATGATTTCGCCACTAGATAAACGCGCAATTTCAATCCCCGCACTTTGGTTATCATCAAGAGCAGCGAAAGCACGGGCAAGAGGGTTATCATCTATTTGGGATATGGTGGAGATTAAACTGCCATCGATAACAATATGAAAAGAGTCTAGAGGTTTTCCTGCTTCAAGCAGTTGCGTCTCAGCAGCTAAATTTTGACGACGACCATTGGCTAATAACCAATCTATATCGTTATTATTTAGTTCTTTGAGTAAAATTTCTGTCATGATTATATTCTCTATTTTATAAAAAATACGTCTGTAGGGGCGAATCGCGATTCGCCCCTACAAATTTGATTGTTGCGGTTCAATAATTTGTTGAAGACGTTTACCAGCATTGGATGAAGCTAATTCTTCGATGGTTAACGAGGTTAATGCCATTAGCATCCGAGTTTGATGTTCTGTGGTAGGAGTGAACGGCCGTTCGCCCCTACTAAGTTGATGGATATAGTTTTGCTCAAAAGCTTCTAAATTTTCGGCTGCTGATTTAACTAACTTCTGTAAAATCTTAAATGCACCGTCTGATAGTGGTGGCTGTCCAGGATAGTTTTGTAGTCTACCGCCTTCTCGATAGTCGGGAAAAAACTCTAAGCCGAGAAAGTGCAGAAACCAATCTGCCTTATAAGTCCCTGTAGCAGCAATCATTCCCTGATAGTCGGCAATCAATTCATCTAGTAGGTTATTTCGCATAGAGTTAAACACACGACGGGTAAAGTAATGAGTGCATTCATGTTCTAAGCGAATAGTTAAAGATAAACGTCGCCATTCCTCAGCTGTCAGTCCTAATTTTGCTGGCTGAACGTTACTATAAAAACCGTCACTTAAGATAATAAATCGGTCTTGATAAAGTTCTTTTTGAGTCATTAATCGCTTAAACTCTTCTGACCAAGACAATTCTGGATTATTTACTAACCATTGCTCTTTATAACGACGAATTCTATCCCAGTTATTGTAACCTGCTACCATACAAGCACCCATAGAGTCTGGGATGTCTACAGGTTCATTACGCTTAGTTATTGCCCTAACTAAAGATACAAAGTCATCACGGTTGGTAGTCAACAAGACAGGAATTTCCCCTGCCAGACTTTGATGAATCTTTAGCTGTAATACTTCTGGCTGTTGTAAAACTAAACCAGTTTTTTGATCTGGAATAATGCCTTTACGAGTTGCTGCACGATAATCTTCAGTTTGACTAATACCTGCTTGAATAGGAAATTGTAACTGAACTAAAGCATTTTTTAGGGTGGCAAAAGTTCCCTGAGTTTCGGCTGCGGTAAGATATTCCTGCCAAACAGCAATATGAGGTTCGGAAGGTAAAGGAAATTGAAGGGAGGAAGCTGAATTATCTTGAGCAAAAACATTCTGATTATAGACAAGCAATTCTTCGATCTCGCGATCGCTTGCGCCAAATTCAGCTAATATTTTACTACGTTCCTGATTGTCTATTTTATTATGACTTTTTAATCCTAAATTCATGATTTCTCCTGCAACTACTTATGCCAAAACTGGTTGAGGCTTACTGACAATTTGCTGGGCAATATTTCTAACTGTCTGACTGAAAACATGATCTGGATAGCGCAGACAGAAGACATCACTACTTGCCAGATGGATAATATCTTCAGAGAGAGGAACAATACCTGCTACGTCGGTTTTATAGCTGTTTTGTACTTTAGTTCGTAACGCCTGAAAATCATAGGCAGGGAGTACCTTGTTAACTACGAGTAACATCT
>JBDKJC010000153.1:0-7142 GCA_039796815.1 Cyanobacteriota bacterium
AGTCCACCACTTCTGCTTAAAAGGTCGGAAAACTTAGGTTGACGTTCTCGTAAAACCGTTTGCCGAATTTCGTTGACTTTTTCTCGAACATTACCACCCAAAATTTTGGTGAGAACTTTTGTTGCTTCTGGCTCTTTTCCTTGAGCAACTAGGTAGCGTGGAGATTCGGGAATCATTAAGGCAAATACTCCATAGAGAACGGCTGGAGGTATTTCTGTCCAAAACATCCAACGCCAAGCGGGTACGCCAAAGAGAAATGGCAACTCTGCCGAACCTGCCGATACAGCAATAAAATAGTCGCACAACAGGGCAATAAAAATCCCAATCACAATTGCTAGTTGTTGGAGCGATCCTAGTCTGCCTCGTAAATGAGCAGGAGAACATTCGGCAATGTAAGCTGGTGCAATTACACTAGCTGCACCAACACCTAATCCACCCACGCAGCGCCAAAAAGTAAAATCCCAGATGGTAAACGGCAGACCCGAACCAATGGCACTAATG
Organism: Cyanobacteriota bacterium; assembly: GCA_039796815.1. GTDB lineage: Bacteria > Cyanobacteriota > Cyanobacteriia > Cyanobacteriales > Xenococcaceae > Waterburya. The sequence goes on from JBDKJC010000153.1 coordinate 502, forward strand.
GTAAACAAGATCGAGGCAATAACCATTGCTTTGACCCGACCATAGCGATCGGCAATGTTGCCTGCGTAAAAAGCTCCTATGGCTGAAGCTAACAATGCTAGAGATACAGCCAGACCGACAGAAAAGCTATTAGCATTAAAAGCCGTCCCCAAAGCTGCCACCGCACCATTAATAACTGCGGTATCAAAACCAAACAAAAAACCACCAACAGCAGCAGCAGCAGCAATTAAAGTCACATATGCTGTATTGGATTTACGACGAGCAGTAATATTTGACATGACATAAGTTGTATTTCATAAATAATTGATCGAGAAGCTGTTATATGAAGTCCGCTTAATTACTTACTACAAAATCTTTGTGTTTTTCTTTGCGCCTTTGCGTCTTTGCGCGAGCTTTAATTCAAACTATTCAAACGGACATAATATTAGCTATTAGCTGTTAGCTATTAGCCTTTTGGGTTTAAAACCTTTATTAAAAATCTTTTGAAAACGGAAAGTTTAACTCCTAGAACGTTTGCGAAGGCGATCGACGATCACCGCCACAATAATTACGAGACCTTTAACCACTAATTGCCAAAAGTAGGACATATTTAGAAGGGTCAAACCATTGTTAAGAACGGCAATGATTAATGCTCCAAAAAGAGTACCGACGATAGTTCCAATGCCCCCAGTGAAGCTAGTTCCGCCGAGAATCACCGCAGCGATCGCATCTAATTCGTAGCCTTGACCCAATAGACCAGTGGCACTATAAAGACGGCTAGAACTCATGATTCCTGCTAAACCTGAGAGTAATCCGCTTACGCCGTAGACAAATAGCAGTACCCGACTAACTTTAATCCCCGTTAATCTAGCCGCTCGCTCGTTACCACCCACTGCATAGATCTGCACCCCCAGAACAGTTTGTCGCAGAACAAACCAACTCACCGCCACAGTTAATAAGGCAATAATTACCAACCAAGGAAGCGGGCCAATATAGCTATTTCCTACCCAAGCAAAATTGAGATTGCGGTTGATCACTGTCGTACCATTGGCAACCAAATAGGCAGCACCGCGCAAGGCTGTTAGAGTACCCAAGGTGACAATAAACGGTGGCACATTCAAAAAGGTAATCAGCGCACCGTTAACCAAACCCAAGAGTAATCCTGTTAGTAAGGCAGCAGGAACGGCTAACCAACCAATAGCTGGCAGTAGAGATACTAAGACCGCAACTACGGCAGAAACCGCCAAAATCGAACCTACAGACAGGTCAATCCCCCCAGTCAGAATTACAAAGGTCATCCCCGTTGCCAGGACGATGTTAATTGATGCCTGACGTAGGATATTAACGGCGTTACCTGCACTGAGAAAATTAGGACTGAGAAGGGCAAATAAAATGCAGATTGCAACCAGAATTGGCAGAATACCTGCCACCTGGAGGAAATTGTTGAGAGAACGACGCTTACTTGACTTCCGTTCTTTATCCGCTCTATTTTTACTCGGTTTAATTGTTTGACTCATGATGTTAATACCTCTGCTGCACCTGTTGCATATTGCATAATGTTTTCTTGAGTAATTTCTCGACCTGCACTGTCGTCTAGTTCGCCGACTAGTTCACCTTCTCGCATCACCAAAACGCGATCGCTCATGCCGATAATTTCGGGTAATTCGCTCGAAACCATCAAAATTGCTACACCTTGAGCTGCTAAATCGCTGATAATGCGGTAAATTTCACTTTTTGCCCCAATATCCACACCCCGCGTCGGTTCATCCAGCATCAATACCTTGGGTTTAATTGCTAACCATCTGGCTAACAATAGTTTTTGTTGATTACCACCAGAAAGATCTACGGCTCTAATTTCTAAGTTGGCGAGTCGGATATTAAAGTCTGCCACTGCTTGCTTGGCAGTTTGATTAACCGAACCCCAATTAACTAAACCTGCCTTGGCATCCTGCTTCAGTCTATTCAAACCAATATTTTTGCGAGAACTCATTTCCAGAAACAAACCTTGATCTTTGCGGTCTTCTGGAACATAACCAATGCCAGCAGCGATCGCCTCACCAGGAGAATTAATTTTTAATTGTTTGCCATTAAGCCAGACTTCACCGCTGGTTTTAGGGTCAGCACCAAAGATCAACCGCGATATTTCCGTGCGTCCTGCACCTACAAGTCCTGCTAAACCAAGGATCTCTCCTGCATGGAGTTGAAAACTAGCTGGGCGCACCTTACGCCCGTCACTAATATTTCTAACTTCTAGCACCACTGCACCAGGATTAACTTGCCGTTGATGTTCATAAAAGTCTTGCATCGAACGACCAACCATCATCTGTACCAAGCGTTGGGGCGAAATTTCGGCTCTAGTCAGACTACCTATATATTGACCATCCCGTAAAACACTAATGCGATCGGCCAATGCATATATTTCTTCCATGCGATGACTGATGTAGATAATTGCAATACCGTCAGCGCGTAGTTTACGAATCACCTCAAATAAATGCTCGGTTTCCCGATCTGATAAGGCTGCTGTTGGCTCATCCATCACTAAAATACGGCTTTTATCTTTTAACGCCCGCGCAATTTCTACTTGCTGCTGTTCGGCGATCGCCAAGCTGCCAACTACACTATTTGCGCCAAAAGTAGCTCCCAAACTACCTAAGACTTTCTGTGCCTCTGCTTGCATGGCTTGGCGGTCTAAAAATTGACCCTTTTTCAACTCGCTACCCATATACATATTTTCGGTAACGGTTAAATTTGGAGCGACGTTTAGCTCTTGATAAATTAAATTGATACCCGCCTGTCGTGCTGAAGCTGGATCGGTAATTTTAATCGGCTTGCCATTGATGCGAATCTCTCCCTCATCGGCAGTGTAAGCTCCCGCTAGGATCTTCATCAACGTACTTTTACCCGCGCCATTCTCACCCATTAGAGCATGAACTTCCCCTGGATAAATAGTCAAAGCAACATTTTCCAATGCCGAAACCCCGTGAAACCGTTTTGCAATTCCCCTCATTTCTAAGACGGGAATAACAGTTGATTCCCCAGAAAAATCATTTTCAATATGTGTTGTCATAATAGTTTTGTTAAAAATAAGAGTTAATACTGTAGTTTTTAGCTTCTAGCTTGTAGCTTCTAGCTTTTGACGTTTAGTAATAAGCAATTTACCTATTACCTATTACTCATTACCTACTTTTCTAACTTCTGACTTTTGACTTTTGACTTTTAACTTTCGATCTACCAACCTTCTGCTGTATCAACGTTATCTTTTGTAATAAGCTTGACTGGAATCAAAATATCTTTGGACTCAAGTTTTTGACCCTGCCTAACTTTATTTCCTACCTGAACTGCCGTTTGGGCCATGCCCCGAGGATCTTGAGTAGCTGTAGCAGCATAAATACTGCCTGGAGTGCCGATCGCTTCAATTGCTTCTGGCGCACCATCAACCCCGACAATAAAAAAGTCTTTACGCTTGGCTTGATTGGCAGCCAAATCTGCTCCAACACCACTAGGATCGTTGATCGCAAACACCGCATCAATATCGGGAAAAGTAGTCAGCAAGTCACTCATTACTCTCAGTCCGCCATCCCTACTTCCTTCGGCGTTTTGATCTTGAGAGAGAATTTTGATCTTTGGATATTTGGATAACACATCTAAACAGCCATCCACTCGTTCAATCACGGAAGTTACTGGAGGCCCATTAACAATTACTACATTGCCTTGACCCTTTAAGCGATCGGCGATGTATTGACAACTTACTTCTCCAGCTTGTAGATTATTGGTCGTCACCGTCGCATCGACATCTGCTTCTACGCCCGTATCTACCGCCACTACTACACTACCTGCTGCCCTTGCCCGATCGACAGCGGGTCGAATGCCTTTACTATCAGCAGCATTGAGGACAATTACGTCCGTATCGGCAGCCACAAAGTTTTCTAGTTGGTTAAATTGCTGATTTAAGTCATAGCCGCTAGAAACTGTAGTCACTCTGACATTATCACCCCCAATTTTCTTGGCTTCTTGTTCGGCTCCTTGCGCCATGACGACGAAGAAAGGGTTACTCAGATCGCCAACTGTAACACCTACCGAATTTAATTTTGCATCTTCCTGACTTTGCACACTTACGTTAGTAGCATTGTCATTAGAAGAGACATTTGTACAACCCAAAAGAGTGCTACTAGCTAGACCTAAGATGCCAGCAGCGATCGCTATTTTACGCGCATTCATTTTTCTCCAGTAACCTATAGAAATTTACTAGAGTTCGACATGTTAAAATCTGCCAACTCTTCAAAATTTAAATAGGTGTGAAATTTTCAGACCTACATTTAGTGCATTGTAGTGTATTGAAAACTACCATTTTAAGACTATCTTTTTATCTTGGCAGATATTTTCTGAGAGTGTATATTAAGTTTCTTTTCTTTTAAAATTACTGAATGCTCTTCTAAAGACAGCACAAGGGTTTTTTGGAAATGTCTCTAAAAATCTCAAGCAGAAAATCTAAGCTGCTATTGACGACATTGCTAATAATATCAAGAAAAAATAAATTTTAATAGCTAATTAAAGCGTTTTATTTAAGCTTTTTTTACGAAGAAGGGTTTTGAATTTAAATTAAACACAATCAGTTTATCTAGTAACTTAATGGTTAATTATCTAATTTGAGTATTTTTACTCCTTACATTTTTAAAAATTGTCGACGATAATGTAAGTCCAAAATTTTACTTTGGCTTATTAATAATGTCAGCAAGCATAGTTACTTGGTATTGGACGATCTGCTTCATGGTGTTTGTCTATTGGTTTATTCTTTTTTACCTAGATTGCAGCACATCTAAACTAGATCTAATCTCTTGGTGTGTTCTTTTAATTGGGTCTCTATTTTGGCCAATTGTTTTACCGATATCTAGCTGGGAATTAACCCGTAAGAGTTTAAATAATATTTTGCTATAGCTGGGGTTCAATTCTTGTTTGAGGAAGCTCTGGAATCCTGTCTACAGGGTTGATTTTTGGCGTAGCTGTAACTGAAGATTTATTTCAACTTGATAGCCCATGTGTTTGAACTGTTCGACAAACTCTGTTGCAGTATATTTTTGATTCGATACTTGTAGCTGGCTGTCTTTTTCTACCTGGGCATTTACTTATTATTACGAATACGCATATCGATTAATTGCTAAAGATTTTTTGCCCAATTGATCACAGTGTTGTGAGAAACTCCAGTCCGACGTTCAATTTCCCGAAAACTAATTCCTTGCTGATGAAGGTCGAGACACTGTTGCCTAATTTTCAGAGGATATCCTCTTTCTACATAGCGATCGCTAAACTGACGATCGCACCCTTTACAAATATAGCGTTGCTTGTTTTTTTGGCGACCATTTTTAGCTATTTTATCGCTCTGGCAGTGAGGACATATCATCATTTTATTGGGCAGAAGATGATCGCCGATGTGTGGATTGAGATAGCCAAATAGCACATCTTTAATTTCCGCATAAAGTTCTTGGCGATGTTGTGTATCGCTTTTAATCGCAGTGCTTGCTAGACTCTGGACAAGATTGTGAGCTACTTCCGAGAGTAATTCACTTTTGGCTTGGCTCAGATCGGGATTGCGCTGTCGATAAAAATTGGCGTGTTGCTTAATTGAGTCTATTAGTAATTCAGGCAAATCTTCCCGAAATTCAAATAATCCTGGAATCGGTGGTAAATAGTATTGCAAGACGACACATCGGGGAATCGGATGCTCAAAGTAGCTAATATAATCATCGATATACTCATCAATTCCCTGACGCAAAGGGCGCTCTAAATCCTGAGCGAAAAATTTGGCTTCTATGATATCTATCTGCTGGATATGCTTTGACAGCAAAGCCTGAAAAATTCCTAGTTTATCTGGGAAAAACTGGTAAATAGAACCCACAGAAGTACTGGCTCGGTCGGCAATTTGTTGAACTGTAGCAGCAGCATATCCCCCTTCGGCAAAAACTGACGCAGCAGCGAGTAAAATCTTCTCTACCCTTTGCTGACCACGCTTTTGTTGGGGTTGACGACGTAGAGATTGGTTACTTGACAAAGATGAGGACTTACTCATAAACTTAACGTATCATGATTCAAAAGGAATTGTAGCAATGACAGACAAACTCAAGTCCGCTGACATGATGCCGAGTAGCTTTGGATTGCCGCTCATCGGTCAAGCAATAAATCTTGTGGCTAATCAAGAGAAATTTTATTGGCAGCAGCAACAAAAATACGGGAATATTTTCAGAATATCACTACCAATATTCGGGTTTAAAAATATTGCTTGTCTGATCGGGCCAGAAGCTAATCGCCTGGTTTTAAAAGATGGTGCCGATCGTTTATCCTCTCGCTTGGGTAATAAGGGATTAGAACCGATCGTGAGTCAAGATACAGTGCTATTAAAAGATGGGCAAGAGCATAGAGTTAGTCGCAAGCTGATTATGCCGATCTTTCACCATCAGGCGATCGCCTCTTATTTTGAGACAATGAAGTTCATAGTTGCAGATGCGGTAGCAGATTGGGGCAAACAAGGCACGATCGATCTCAATCATGAGTTACGCAAGCTCACCCTAGCTATTGTTGCCAAAATATTTTTGGGTATCGACAAGCCAGAGGAAATCGAGCAAGTGAGTCAATGGTTTACAACTCTGATTAACAAACAGCAGTTACCG
>JBDKJC010000154.1:0-7132 GCA_039796815.1 Cyanobacteriota bacterium
TTTCATATTTTTTAATCATTGAAATCTTATCGACCTATTAAGAGTTTAAACAACTCTGAGACAATCCTCTACTAATTCAAAATTAATTTAGATCTATTTTTATTTAATTTTTAATACATTTAAATATTTTTTGCTGCTCGACTTTGCCCAACGGTCATAGCAGGTTTCATGGTCTTATATACCCTTTAGGATCGCGTCCTGCGCATCGCAATTGGATACAGCCTAAAACCTCTTCGCGCCTATAGCTTATAGCTTATAGCTGGGGCGAAGCCCTTTTATTTTTTCCAAGGTAGTTTAGTTCCCATTTCCGTTACTGCGGAAAAAATTAAATAGCCGATTAAGAAGCCGACTGCGATTAGGAAAGAGGCCAGATCATTTTCCATGATTGATTAAACTTGAGACTGCAAAATAATCTTACCAATCTTACTGCTGTAAATTCTGAGTTAAATTACAAAATGTAGTTTAATACACATAAATCTGAATCTATGCTCCTCGATCTCGTCTTATAGATTTAGAGAAAATCATACTATTGACATTTGGACTCTTATAGAGTGCGATTATTTATCATTACGTCTCTAGCAGTCTTAAAACATTTGTCTATTTTCCAAATCAAAAATAAATTTTGTTGATTTTAAAGCTTTTAAACTCTTTACCTAAGTGATTTTACAGATATTGCAAGTTAAATATTTTAATTTAAAAGGTGGCAATTTCAGTATTTTTACTGGACACCTAATATTTTTATTGTTAAAACGTTATTGAGGATTTTATTAAAAGGATTCATTGAAAAAATGGCAAGAGAATTTATATTCTCCTATATTATGTAGGTGAATTCTATTTGCGTTTAGCAATAAATCGAACTATTTATAGTTCAAAAAACATATTATTTTTACTTGGCAGATATTACTAAATTTATTCTTAGTCTCAATTACTGACACTAACTAGCAAATTTTAGTCACATATTTATTTTGCAGTCTAAAGGCTGATTTTTAAGCTGCAAATTTAATAGTTAACTTGAGCTGAATTCTTCAATAAGAAAGAAGATGTTTTATGCTGCGCTATGGCAATAGATTAATGAAAAATCAAAGCTTTTGCTATGAGCGATCACCAAAAATATTGAATACTTCACTTAAAGAAGTAAAACGTAACACTTACTTATTACTGAAAGTATCTTAAGCAATTAATTATGACTACAGAGGCTGGACAAGAAAATAATATTCTCACTGATGCTAATTATTCAAATAATACTCTCACTGGTATTAATAGCTATGAAAATGATTATAATACTACTGAAGAGCAAGCTAATCTTGATAGTACTACTGTAGAAGATATTAATTATACTGATGCAGAAAGTGTCGGTATAACTACAGATTCATCGGACAATAGTACTGAAAATATTTCTGGTTGTCAATCAAATAATGATTTAATTGGAGATAGTAATAATAATACGATTAATAGTAATGAAGGAAAAGATACATTAACTGGAGGAGAAGGTAGCGATACTTTTAACTTTGACAATGTTAGTACTTCTTCACTATCTAATTATGATACGATTACTGATTTAAATGTTAGTGAAGACCAAGTTGTTGGAGTTAATAATACAAACACAAACCTGAATTCAATTACTCAATTTGGTTCTGTTAATAGTTTAGATGAAGCAAGCATTCAAGCTACGCTAAATGAAAGCAATTTTATGCCCAATACTTCTGGTATCTTTACTTATAATGAGCAAACATTTCTAGTTTTTAACGACGAGGTAGCCGGCTTTCTAGAAAAAGATGATTTAGTAATCGAAATTACTGGTGTAGAAGGTTTAACTCCTACTGATAATTCGACTCCAGAACCAGATAGTTTTACTACCATTAATGTAGACAGTGATTTCAATGGCGATTTAGAAAGTGCGATCGCCTCTGCGGACGATGGTGATACTATCGTGATGGGTAGCAATACATACTTTACAGATGGAATTACCCTAGATAAAGATCTCACAATCGACGGTCAAGAAGGAACAATAATTGATGGAGGTGGAACGTCAGCATCTATATTTGAATTAACTTCAGAAGCGACAGGTGCGACTATTCAAGACTTGAGAATCACGAATGGCAACAATGGTATTAATAGTAACGGCGCGTTTAATTTAACCATCCAAAATCTCGAGGTTGATAATATTGGCTTAAGTACAACTATTAGAGATGGTCAGAACAATACTGGTATAATTTTAAACCGTGCAAACGGACTCCAGCTATCTAATACGTTCATTCATGATATTGGCAGAAAAGGTGTTGGTGTTAATGATACAGATGGAGCAGTAGTTAGCAATTTAACCGTTCAAAACATTAATCTGGCTGCACAACACACTCAAAGCTTTGATGCTGCTGGCATCAAGTTTTATAATACCAACGACGTTACTGTTAAAGATAACAATTTATCTAGTATTAATGCCTATGGTATTTGGAACGATACAAATAACGGCACCATAATTGAGAATAATGTGATTAACAACGTAGGGGATGTTTTTCTAAAACCTGATTTTAATCAAAATGTAAACATAGCAGGTATTTATGATGAAAAAAGTGTTAATTCAACTGTTCGAGGCAATAATGTTACTACTGTTGGCGATTTCTTAGCGTTTAATGCTACAGCATTTACTACTGAAACTTTAGTTTTGGAAAATAATAATTTTTCTCGTTTTGAACTTAATACACCAGATTTTTGGATTAATGAAGAACTGGAAAAACTCATTGCCACCACCGAAAATCCTGATGAGGCGAACTTTAGTCTGATTGCTGACGACTATTTTGCTCAGACTAATATTGGTTAGTTTGAGCCTGCTAAGTAGCTCCACTTAATTAAAACATAAAATAGTTTTGATATGGGGGCTTAGGGATTTGGGGATTTAGGGAAACTTAGTTTAACGTTTAATTAGGTTGACTTACTTATAAGCAAAATTGCCCTAAAATCAACTATTTAGGAAAAATTAAGCAGAAAAATGCTTAAAAATTGCTCTAATGAACGCCTTTTATTTGACGTTCATTTTTTTATATTCAGAAATAGCATTGTACTTAATGATTACGTTTTCTATAAAAATAGTAGCTCTGGCAAATCAGAAAGCTAGCCTGATAGATATAGCTAACAAGATTAAGATTACTGTAGAAGGACTCAGATAATCCTTTAGGACTAACCCCTATCATCACTATTTTTTATTCAATTATACCCACCTACTTATATGGCGATCGCAACTATTAACCCCGCAACTGGGGAAACCCTTAAAACTTTTACCCCGCTGACTGATGCTGAAGTAGAAACCAAGCTAGCTTTGGCGCAATCAACCTTTGAGTCATATCGTCAGACAACCTTTGCTCAACGTAGCCAATGGTTAAACCAAGCAGCAGAGATCTTAGAACAAGATACCCTCAAGTTTGCGAAGATTATGACGACTGAAATGGGTAAGACGTTGCCAAGTGCGATCGCTGAAGCGGAAAAGTGTGCCAAGGTTTGTCGTTTCTATGCCGATAAAGCGCCTGAATTCTTAGCTGATGTGGCGATAGAAAGTGATGCCAGTCAAAGTTATGTGGCGTATCAGCCTTTAGGGACAATCTTGGCAGTAATGCCCTGGAATTTCCCTTTTTGGCAGGTATTTCGCTTTGCTGCTCCCGCTTTGATGGCAGGGAATGTAGGGCTGCTAAAACATGCTTCTAATGTGCCTCAGTGTGCTTTGGCGATCGAGTCAATTATCTCCCAGGCGGGGTTTCCCGAAGGGGCATTTCAAACTTTATTAATTGGTGCGAGTCAAGTTAAATCGATCGTGGAAGACGATCGCGTAAAAGCAGCAACCTTAACTGGAAGTGAGCCAGCGGGAGCAGCATTAGCTTCTATTGCAGGGCAACAAATTAAAAAGGTAGTGTTGGAATTAGGCGGTAGCGATCCGTTTATTGTCATGGAAAGCGCCGATATCGAAGAAGCAGTCAGCACGGCAGTTACAGCCAGAATGCTCAATAACGGACAGTCTTGTATTGCTGCTAAACGGTTTATTGTGGCAGAAAGTATCGGCGATCGCTTTCAAGAGGAATTACTAAAACGCTTCCAGGCTCTAACTATTGGCGATCCGCTGCAATCAGATACCGATCTAGGCCCATTGGCAACAGAGAGTATTCGCTCAGAGTTAGACCAGCAGGTTAAAGCAGCCGTCAAGCAAGGAGCGAAGATTTTAACAGGTGGAGAGCCAATTACAGATCGTCCAGGCAACTATTATCCGCCCACAATTCTGACGGATATTCCTCTTGATTCGGCTACGGCACAAGAAGAGTTTTTTGGCCCAGTAGCATTGTTATTTCGCGTGCAGAATCTTGATGAGGCGATCGCTTTAGCTAATAATATTCCCTTTGGTTTGGGTGCTAGTGCCTGGACTAATAATTCTGAAGAACGCCAGCGTTTAGTGACAGAAATTGAAGCAGGGGCGGTATTTATCAACGGCATGGTTAAATCCGATCCTCGTTTACCTTTTGGCGGGATTAAGCGATCGGGCTATGGTAGGGAATTAAGCAGCCAGGGAATTCACGAGTTTGTCAATATTAAAACTGTTTGGATTAAATAATGCGAAGGACACAGAAAGATTGAAAGATATAAATTTTTGCAGTACGATCCCAACAAGTCAATAGAGTTCCGCATCTTTAAACTGCTGACTTGGCTGGCTTTTTTGAGCATTTGCCGCCTCTCCACAACTACGAGGAGTAGGAAAGATTTTATCTGGATTAGCTAGACCTTTTTTGTTTAAGGCTCTGCGTACATACTGCATGGTTTCTAAATCCACAGAGTTAAACATATAGGGCATATAGCAGTTTTTATCAGCACCAATTCCATGTTCTCCTGATAGACTACCTCCTGCATCCACACACAGTTTGAGGATTTCACCTCCAATTTCCTCTACCGTGGCAAACGCTCCTGGCACAGCATTATCATAGAGAATCAGCGGGTGAAGATTGCCGTCTCCCGCATGAAATACGTTGGCAATTTTATAGCCATAGCGATCGCTTAATGCCTCAATTTCAGCTAATACTTCTGCTAGCTTGGTGCGAGGAATTACTCCATCCTGCACAAAATAATTAGGACTCATATGTCCTGCTGCGGCAAAAGCAGCCTTTCTTCCTTTCCATAGTTTGGCACGGGTATCGAGATCCTCGGCGCTAGTAATACCTGTAGCGTTGTGTTTTTGGCAGATCGCTTCAACCTTTGCGCGATAAGTCTGCACCTCAACTTTTAAACCATCCAATTCAATTAATAATACAGCTGCCGCCTGGCGATCGTAGCAACCTGTATTGACAATATCCTCCACTGCATTAATACTCAGGTTATCCATAATTTCCATTCCCGCTGGAATAATGCCCGAACTAATAATTTCGGCTACCGCAGCTCCCGAATCTTCAACAGTAGGGAAATTTGCTAACAAAACAAATACTGATTCAGGCCGCTTTAAAATCCGCAGCGTAATTTCTGTAGCAATTCCTAAAGTCCCCTCAGAGCCAACAAATAAACCTGTTAGATCGTATCCAGGCATCTCAGGTATCATCCCGCCGACATCGATAATCTCTCCCTCGGTGGTGACTAGCTTCAAACCTAAAACATGGTTAGTAGTTACACCATACTTCAGACAATGAACTCCCCCAGAATTTTCCGCAACATTGCCGCCAATCGAACAAATAATCTGACTCGAAGGATCGGGAGCGTAGTAAAAACCAGCGCCACTCACCGCCTGAGTAACCCAGTTGTTAATTACTCCTGGTTGGACAGTAATACAATGATTATCCAAGTCTTGAGCGATGATTTGGTTCATTCTCGCTGTCACAATTAGCACTCCCTCACCGTGAGGTAATGCACCCCCAGATAAGCCTGTCCCTGCACCCCTAGCAACCCAGGGCAAATTATTGTCATGGCATACCTTAACCACAGCAGCTACCTCTTCTGTAGTGCGGGGTAAAACGACCAAAGCGGGACGTTGACGATAACTCGCTAAACCATCACATTCGTATGTCAGCAGTTCTTCCTTACGGCGTATGATCCCATCTTGACCAGCGATCGCTTGTAGTTGTTTAATAATCGGTTGCCACTTATCTTTAGTACCTGAAAAAAGCTTACTTAAAACCATCGCAGTTATTAAATTCGGTTATTTTATCTATATTGATATGAATTGAGCTATTTAATTGAAATTTAACCAACTAAATAAATTTGCTACGGAAAGTTGATAATTACCTAATGCCTCTAAAACCAACAAAAGATCGCGATCGGCTTTAACTACAGGTGTTGCATTCGGTTGAAAAACCACCACCGATTCATCTTCAGGATCGATTAACCAGCCTAGCTTTGTGCCTTGACTCAAACAAAAAGTAATTTTTCTAATCACTCGATTGGCGGATTGATTGGGAGATAATATTTCAATTGTCCAATCTGGAGCAACCTCAAACTTATTAGCAATTCTGCCATTGGTGGTTAAGGGAATATTTTGCCACTCAAACACTGCTACATCAGGCACAATAGAACTTCCAGCAAAAGTACAACGTAACTCTGGAAAGGCGCAGGCTAGCTTTTGTGCTTTCCCTACTCGATTAATTTCTGTAACCAGCCCAGCTTGCAAAACACTATGCTCTCCTTGTGGCATTGGCTTTTGTAATATTTCCCCTGCTAAATATTCTTGTTCTGGCTTGGTTGGTGCAAGTTCCAAGAATTTTGCCAATGTCAGTTTAGATATAGTCTGGTTGGGTAAATTCATTTTATTTTCGACTATATTTTATATTTTCATTTAAATTAATCGAGTTGTTCAATTCTAGGAGTACCATCAGCTTCAATCCAAATTAATTGCTCGATACGACAGGTTTGAGCATATTGCTTAACTGCGGCTACTGGGCGATCGCTTAATTCTACTTCTACTTTAACCGACTTTTCTTGTCTCAACTTGCGGGCATATTGTAGCGCAGCCGATGCTACTGCTGGAGAGCTGGGAATAACCAAACAGTCACTACTTGGTGCTTGTTGGGGTAATTTATCGGTAGCCAGCAAACAAGAGTGTAGGTCTTCAATTGAGAGGGAAAAGCCGATGCCTGGAGATGTCTTTCCTTGAGGCTCGTATAGTCCGAGTAATTGG
>JBDKJC010000155.1:0-7076 GCA_039796815.1 Cyanobacteriota bacterium
GGACTACTCGCTATTGGTAAATTACCCGCCTACGGAAACAATAAGCAAGTTTTCTATCTAGCCCAAACTCCCGATCTACCTTCAGGAGTTAATGTTGACAATCTACCCACCACTCCTCTACCAGATGACAGGCAAGAGCCTACGGTTAACCCCTTGCCACCTGTCGAAGATTTTTTAGATTCTTTACCTAATCAGTCACCAGAGGGTAAAGTTCCTGAGTCAGAGGTTAAGTTGAAGGTTCAAAAATTTAAGTTAGAAGGCAATACTGTTTTAGAAAAAACTGCGGTAGACAAAATTTTACGTAAATATAGCGATCGCCCGATAGGCTTTGCCGATCTATTAGAATTAGAAACTGAATTAACTAGACTTTATACTTCTCAAGGCTATGTTAACTCTGGGGTAGTCGTACCGATCCAAGATCTTAATCTTAATCAAAGAACGGTTATTTTACGGGCAATCGAAGGTAAAATTGAAAACATTAATGTCGAGGTAGATGGTCGCTTAAAATCAGGTTATGTTCGTTCGCGACTGTCTAGAGGAGCAAAAGAGCCGTTTAATATTGAGCAGTTGCAAGAAGCCTTACAGTTATTACAGCTAAATCCTTTGATTGAAAATCTCAATGCGGAACTGTCGGTGGGTGGCAGTCGCGATCGCTGGAATCTAGATGTAGCTGTTAACCAGGGTGATGCTTTTGACCCAGTTTTGTTTGTGAACAATAATCGTACTCCCAGCGTTGGTAGTTTTCAGCGGGGTTTAGAACTAAATCACAATAATGTTTTAGGCTATGCAGATCGCTTGAGCTTTGTATTTAGGAATACTGACGGTAGTAACGATTTTGACACCAGCTATCGTATTCCCGTAAACTCGATGGATGGAACGGTAGGATTGCGTTATCGCTATGTCGATAGCAAGATCATTGAAGGTAATTTTGAAGATGCTGATATTGAGTCCCAGACTGATGAGCTGGAGTTTACCTTAAGACAGCCAATTTTGCTAAAAGCTGATGGAAACTCGACGGAAGAGTTGGCTTTGGGTTTAGAATTTTCTCGTCAAACTAACGAAGTCACCCTGCTGGATCGACCTTTTCCCGATTTGTCCCCTGGTGCCGATGAAAATGGCGAAACTAAAATATCCACATTGCGTTTCTTTCAAGACTGGACAAAAAGAACTCGTCAAGACGTTTTAGCAGCGCGATCGCAATTAAGCGCAGGGCTAAATATATTTGATGCCACAGTTAATGACGATGCACCAGACGGTAAGTTTGTTGCTTGGCGAGGACAGGTACAGTGGCTCAGACAACTAAAATCTAGTTCTAATATTAACTTGCTATTGCGATCTGACATTCAGCTTTCTACTGATGATCTAGTTTCTTTAGAAAGGTTTAGTTTAGGCGGGGCAGAGAGCGTTAGAGGATATCGTCAAGATGCCTTACTTGGAGATAGTGGGATCTTGACATCAGCAGAGGTGAGAATTCCGTTTTATCGCTGGAGTGATAATCGAAGCAGTCTTTCTGCCGTTCCCTTTGTGGATTTTGGCACGACTTGGAGTAATTCTGACGATCGCAATCAAGAAGAAGACACAGTAGCATCTTTGGGATTAGGACTCAGGTTAGATATCTTTGAGACTTTAAATGCGCGGCTAGATTATGGGATTCCTCTGATTGAGGTGGAAGACAACGACGACACTTTACAAGAAAAAGGTCTCTACTTCTCGTTGGAATATCTCCCGTTTTAAAAACTCGCTTGCGATATTTAGATTTAAATTTATGGAGATTTATTAGATTTAGATCATCAGTTTGAAGCACTCGGATCGTCGCAAATACTATGTAAATACCATCATGAGCAAGATATTTCAGTTATCGATCGATAAAATTAAATTTAAAATTTTGAATCGGGGTCGTCAAACCGCCATTAGTTTGATGCTACTGGTTAGTATTGGCATTACTTTGGCCATTATTCCAACTATTGTGTTCCCCGCTCATTCTGAAGATAGCCCATCGCCAGTGAAGCTAACTCAACAGGGCAGAGATTACTACAACGCGGGAAAACTCGATCGGGCAATTGAGACTTGGCAACAGGCAGCAGCGGCATATATTGAAGCAGGTAATGATCGGGGTAGTCGAGACAGCTATCTAAATACAGCGACGGCTCAACAAGCTTTGGGGCTTTACGATCGCTCTTGTGATAGTTTATTATCCGCTTTTAAAATCACTGACAATAACTGCAATCAAATCATTGAAGATGTACAAATAATTGAACCCCAGCTAGATGGGATTAAATCCTTAACTCCAGCAGCCAAGTCCAAGTTACTGCCAGCGATCGCCACTATTAATCAACAGCCAGAGGAACAAGATAAAGTCCAGGGTTTATTACGTTTTGGCGACTACCTGAGTGCTAGTGGTTATCCCAGGGTGGCGAATCAAGCGTTAGAGTTGGGTTTGGCAAGCAGCAAAAAACTAGCCGATCCCCAGTCAGAAACAGCTGCTTTGCTCAGTTTGGGTAATGCTCAACGAGCGATCGCCCTACAAAAGCAAAATCAGTTTTCAACTCAAACCACTGTGCTGGATGTAGTTGCCAATAACTCAGGCAGCGTAACTTCCGCTTTAGAGTCCTATCAACCAGCTTTAGACTACTACCAACAAGCGTCTGAAGTAACTCCTCGTCAAGCAGATAGTTTAAAAGCAGAACTAAACCGTCTCAGTTTGTTGCTCGATATTCAAGAATTTTGGCAAGGGGCAATTAGGGATTTTGATCGTGACCTGGATTCCTTAGAAATTAACGATCCAGAGTTTCTCCAGGAGATTAGTACGGGGTCAAAAAACTTAAAACAAGACCTAGAAAGGCGGTTAGAGTCTGAGATTAGCACAGCGATCGCCAAAGTTGAACCTGAAGTTACTCAACTGTCAGCAACTCGTGCAGGAATTTACAGCAGAATCAATTTAGCTCAAAGTCTGATGCGTCGAGGAGCAAACAATCTTCAAACGGCTCAAATCTTGGCTACTGCCATCAAACAGGCGCGAAGCATCAACAGTGTGACTGCTGAAGCCGAAGCGACAGGCTCTTTAGGTTCTCTCTATGAACAACAAGGACAATATAAATCGGCACAACGTTTAACCGAAGGAGCGCTACAATTAGCCCCAACTGCGGAATATCCTGACATTGCCTATCGTTGGAATGCTCAGTTAGGTAAAATTCTGGCTGCTCAAGGACAACGAGTTCCAGCTTTGTCCGCTTATGAAAATTCCTTTAACACTATTAGAACCCTGCGGAGTGATTTAGCGACTACTCCTGTCGAGCCAATTTTTCGTGAGTATATTAGTTTGCTATTACAAGCAGAACCCTCTAGCTCTCAGCTAGCTCAGGCACGAGACGTTTTAGAATCTTTGCAGGTGGCGACTCTAGATAACTTCTTCCGCGATCCCTGCTCAGAAATAGCCGAAAAACCAGTAGTGATTGATGATGTAGACTCCAAAGCTGCGGTAATTTATCCCATCTTGCTGCAAGATCGTTTAGAAGTAATCCTGACTTTTCCAGGCAAGCCTTTACGTCGCTACACAATTCCCAACCTCACCCCAGAAAAAGTAGACAACACTATCCGACAGCTACGTCGTAGAGCTTTCTCTAATCCTGGCTTTGCCGAGCAAATTCGGGGTGCGCGGGGGAATCCTCAATCAGCTACTGAAATTGCGCAGCTGAAAACATCTCAAGAAAAATCTCTTCAACAGGATATTCTTCCCTTAGCTTCGGAGATCTATAGCTGGTTAATTGAACCAGTAGAAGCCGAACTTAAAGCTAGCGAAGTTCAAACCTTAGTGTTTGTCTTAGATGGTTCGTTACGCAATATTCCCATGGCCCTGTTATATGACCAGAAAGAGCAAAAATATTTGATTCAGAAGGATTATGATGTGGCGCTGAGTTCGGGTTTACAATTAACTGCACCCCAACCCTTAACCAAACAGCCGATTAAAGTACTAGCTGCGGGAGTAACCAGCGAGTTTCCCGCCTATCGTTTCCCCCCTATTCCCAAGGTTGAAGATGAACTAAAGACGATTAAACGGATTTTTGGCAAGTCAGAGATTTTGCTTAATCAAGAGTTTACTAAAGCTAGTTTTCAACAGAAGCTACAAAGCTCAGATTTTCCTGTCGTTCATTTGGCAACCCATGGTCAATTCGGTTCAACTGCCGATCAAACCTTCATTCTAAGTGGAACTAATCAGGGCGATCCTGTAATTAACGTCAACCAGTTCGATAACTTGCTGCGAGCTGGTAATCTCAAACGCTCTCAACCGATTGAACTACTAGTTCTTAGTGCCTGTAACACTGCTGAAGGAGACAGCCAAGCAATTCTTGGTCTAGCAGGGGTAGCAGTTAGAGCTGGCGCTCGTAGTACCCTGGCTACTCTCTGGAGTGCGGATGACGCGGCTACAGCTAATTTGATGGGTAAGTTCTACACTAATTTGTCTCAAGACACTCAAATTACTAAAGCTAGAGCATTGCGTAAAGCACAGCTAGAACTCCTAATGGAATCAGATTCCCAATATCGTCATCCTTTTTATTGGGCGCCTTTTGTGCTGGTAGGTAATTGGCTGTGAACGACCAAAGACTTTTGAGTTTAAAAATCTACTCACGGATTATTTTCTAGAAGCATATTACAATTACTCGAAAAGGAGAATAATTTATTTATGGCGGTTCAACTTCAACAAGCGGTTACAGTCGGCAAGTACCTGGTTACCCAGCGTTTGCTAGGACGTAAACATTTTCCCTTAGTTTTAATGCTAGAGCCTCTGTTCCGCTGTAATTTAGCTTGTTCTGGCTGTGGTAAGATTCAGCAACCAACGGAAATCTTGAAGCAAAATTTAACCCCAGAGCAGTGTTTTGCAGCAGTAGCAGAATGTGGTGCGCCAGTGGTATCGATTCCTGGAGGAGAGCCGCTGTTACATCCTCAAATAGATGAGATTGTCGCAGGATTGGTACAGCGTAAAAAGTTTGTTTATCTTTGTACTAATGGCATTTTGCTGGAAAAAAGTCTGAATAAGTTTCAGCCTTCTCCCTATCTTACCTTTAGCGTTCATCTTGACGGACTAAGAGAACAGCACGATCGATGTGTCGATCGCTCTGGAGTTTTTGACAAAGCGATCGCCGCGATTAAAGCAGCTAAACAGCAAGGATTTAGAGTAACAACTAATACCACTGTCTTTGAGGGGGCAAATCCGCAAGAAATGCAGGAATTCTTTGATTTCTTGGCTACTTTTAATCTTGATGGCATGATGGTTTCTCCTGGCTATGGATATGCCAAAGCTCCCGATCAAGAAAACTTTTTACAGCGAGAGCAAACCAAAGCTTTATTTAGAGAAATCTTGTCTCCTTGGAAATCTGGTCAAAAGAAATGGAATTTTAATCATAACCCCCTATTTTTAGAATTTCTGATGGGCGATCGAGATTTTGACTGTACTCCTTGGGGAAGTCCTAGCTACAGCGTCCTGGGCTGGCAGAAACCTTGCTATCTTCTAGATGAGGGACACTACTCAAGCTATCAAGAACTAATTAAACAGACCGAATGGAGTAACTACGGCAAAAAAAGCGGTAATCCTCAATGCCAAGACTGTATGGTGCATTGTGGCTACGAACCCACCGCAGCTACGGTAGCAATGCAACCCGAAAATATGGGTAAAGCGATCGGGGCTTTGTTTGATTAGTAATTACTGATTACTGATTACTGTTCATTGTTCATTGTTCACTGCTGTATCAGGCGAGGTCGAGATAATCGGTAATCACGGCATCTGCTTCCATTTCGACTAGAATTTCTGGAGCAATTAGGCGATGAACTTCTACCATACTGGTAGCAGGACGAATATTGGCAAAAAATTCATGATGAGCTTTCCCGATTATTTGCCAGCGATCGATATTGGTCACGTAAATTCTGGTACGGACGACATCTTCTAGACTTGCTCCAGCAAGATTTAAAGCAGTTTCAATATTTTTGATAATTTGTTTGGTTTGGGCATAGGGATCTCCTAGACCGACAATTATACCCTGTTCGTCGGTGGCGGTAGTCCCTGAAACATGAATATAGTTGTCAAGTTTAACTGCTCGAGAATAGCCTACTAGATCTTCCCAGGGAGAGTTGCTGCTGATATTGACTCGTTCCACGTTTTTATAGATGTTTATTTTAAAAAAGTTTTTCTGATTAGCTAAACTTTACTTGTTTAACACACGAAATTAGCAATATTAAGCGCTAACTTTAATTAAATTAAAATTTGCTTAGTTTGCCAGTTATCTCTAGAGTTAAATTAAATCATGTTTGTAGTGGAACGTTTTAAACTTGTATAGTAGTCTTGTTCTATTTTCTCGCTACTGTTGATTTGATTTGACGCTCTCCGACAGTCACGGACGGAGATTCCTAAGAGATGGTTATCCTTAGAGGGTTTGCCAAAAACCCGCTACTCACTCGCTGGAAGTCCAGTCCGTGCATACTTTTAGCCAAAATATTGGCACTACCATTTATATCGCTTGAAACCAAATGTTTATCTCTTGTCCTATACAATCCGCGCTTTACTCTCTTTCCAGAGAACTTGTGCTTACTAGGATTGTCGGCATTGTAAACAGGTATTGCATCTTGATCGTAGAAACTGGCTTTGCTGGTGTAGCTTTCCTCTTGTTCTATATACTCAATTCCGTACCTAGAACACAAGGCTTCGAGCTTACGTCTCAACTGCCAAAACGGAATCTGAACAAAGTTTTGGTTATTAGCTTTACCAATATTAATTTCTTGCTTAATACCTGGATTGTAACCAACAATCAATTTACCTATTTGATGCTCAATGCAATGGTTAATTATCAACCTAGCAGATTTATTCAAATAGTCTCTGACGCGATTGCTACGCCACTGATAAAGTCGTGCTTGTTGATGTGTGAACCTTTTTATATTTTGCTTATCTTTCTTAGATTGAAGTTGAGCATTGCGTTTGTTGTACCACTGATTAATGCTTTTAAGTCTTTTTCCATCAATCAAAAATTGATGCCCGATACTATCGATACAGCCACAAAGGTTATCAACTCCCAAATCTATAGATATTG
>JBDKJC010000156.1:0-7076 GCA_039796815.1 Cyanobacteriota bacterium
GATTTTGCTTAAAATCTAGTTCATTTAAAATTTCCGTTGCCGCTTGATAGTAATCACGAGGAGCGCTAGCCACCATTTTATTGAGTATCCTAGCCAACTCAGGTCTAATATTTGCTTTGGGAGAAGGATTTAAGTTAGTTAGATTGCGGGAAATTACGATATCCGATTTTGCTTGAATAGATTCTGACAAGATGCCAGTTAGGGCATAAATAATTGTTTTGCCCAAAGCATGAATATCTGAACTAAAATCAGATTTTGCTGGCTGAGTTTGAGGAGAAAAATCTGGATTAAGTGCTTGTTTTAAGTTTTGATTCTCAAATAAAACAACATTTTTGAGGGCTGCAAAATTGGTCAGAAATTTTTTGCCATCTACATGTTCAATTAGGCTTGAAGGCTGAATATTCAAATGAGTCATGCCCAACTGATGAATAGACTCCAAAACTCCTAAAATTTCCTTGAGCCAAGTCAAAGCCTCTGACTCATTGATTAATGAATCATTGAGTTTTTGCTCTAAAGTTATGCCCTGAATATATTCTCGAACGAGATAAAATTGGCGATCGCATTCAAAAAAAGCCAAGAGTTGCGGAATCTGCGGATGCTGACTTACCTTCATCAGAACATTACCCTGCGCCTCAAATTTTTGTAGGACTTTTTGCCAAGCTTGTGTGCCTAAAATTTCCAGCTTATATTGTGGTTGTAGTTGCTCAATTTGGCACTGTTGTGGGCTGCTTGGCGCTAAATCTTCTGCAAGATATACTGTACTCCAGTCGTTTTGACTGAGCTGCTGAACAATACGATAGCGATCGCACAGAATCTTACCAACTATTGACTTCATTTAGGTTAAACTACACTCGTAGTAAAAAATAATCAAGTATAGTTACATTCTAACTAAAACAATTTGCTAACTAGATAGTTCTTGTGCCAATTCAGACAAACGTACTAATACTTCTTGACTATGAATACTGGGTCTAACTCCCAAGAAAGTAGCGCGTAAAATACCTTGAGGATCGATTAAATATGTATGTCTGAGGGACATTCCACTCAGCCAAGAGCCATAAGTTTTACTTACATTACCGTCCGTATCAGCCAATAAGGGAAACTTTAACCCTTCTGAATCACAAAATTCAGCATGAGATTCCACATCATCGACACTAACTCCTAAAATTTGGGCATTTCTCGCTTGATATTCGGCTAAGTCTTGCTGAAAACGGCGGGCTTCGATGGTGCAACCAGAGGTAAAATCTTGAGGGTAGAAATAGAGTACAACCCATTGCCCTAAATAATCATTTAAAGCAATCTCCCCGTCCCCTGTGTTGGTTTTTAGCCTAAATTCTGGAGCTGGCTGGTTGATTTCTGGTTGTTTACCTCCCATTGCCCAGGAGTTAGATGGTGCTTGAGCAAAGAGCACTAAACACAAGACAATGCTCAACCAAAATCGAATTGAAAACAGACTCTTCATAATGTACATAAAGTATGATTTACTTATCATAAGATTACAAGTAATGCTGAAACCATAACAAAAAATTAATCTGCATCGACTAACATACTGTGCTGTAGTTTTAAACTGAGCGTAGGCTGCTAATTAGCGATCGCAATAGACCTGTTGCATAAATAAAATTTAAATCAATTTTAATGACGTAAAAGTAAAATATCATTCCCTTTTCCCTTTCCCTGACTTCTGCAAGAAGTCTAATAGTTGCTCCAACAAGCCCCAATAAGCATATAAATATAAAATCCAAAATTTATGAGTACAGATTTGATTGCACCTCACGGCGGAGAGTTAATAAATCGCCTAGCTAGCGCCCAAGAAAAACAAGACTTTCTAGCTAAAGCAGATTCTTTACCCAGAGTTCAGTTGGATGAAAGAGCGACTTCCGATTTAGTTATGATTGCGATCGGTGGTTTTAGTCCGATTAGCGGCTTTATGGGTCAAAATGATTATTTAGGCGTAGTCAAAGAAATGCGTCTAGCTAATAATCTCCCTTGGTCTGTACCTGTAACCCTTTCAGTAACATCAGCAGTAGCAGAACCTCTAGCCATTGGTAGTTTAGTTCGTCTTGATGATCCCGAAGGCAAATTTATTGGCGTTTTACAGCTGACCGAAAAATATACTTACGATAAAAAACTAGAAGCCGAAAACGTCTATCGTACTTCTGAGGAGCAGCACCCAGGAGTTAAAGTAGTTTACGAGCAAGGAGAAATTAATCTTGCAGGGCCAGTTTGGCTACTGGAAAGGGAAAATCATCCTCAATTTCCCAAATATCAGATCGATCCTGCTGCTTCTAGAGCCATGTTTCAAGAAAAGGGCTGGAAAACTATAGTTGGCTTTCAAACTCGCAACCCCATTCATCGCGCTCATGAATACATTATTAAATGCGCTTTAGAAATAGTTGATGGTCTATTTCTACATCCTCTAGTGGGTGCAACTAAAAGCGATGATATTCCCGCAGATGTCAGAATGCGCTGCTATGAAATCATGCTGGAAAATTACTTTCCTCAAGACCGTGTAGTATTGGCAATTAATCCCTCGGCAATGCGCTACGCAGGACCTAGAGAAGCGATTTTCCATGCTTTAATTCGGAAAAACTATGGCTGTACTCACTTTATTGTCGGTCGAGATCATGCTGGGGTGGGCGACTATTATGGCACTTACGACGCTCAAGAAATTTTTGGTGAGTTTACTCCAGAGGAATTAGGCATTATGCCTCTCAAGTTTGAACATGCTTTTTACTGCACCATAACAGAACAAATGGCAACTGCTAAAACTAGCCCAGCCACTAAAGATGAGCGAATTCATCTATCGGGAACAAAAGTTAGAGCAATGTTGAGAGAAGGCAAAACTCCTCCTCCACAGTTTTCTCGTCCTAAAGTCGCCGAAGAATTAGCCCGAGCAATGAAAGCTAATTAATCTTGTCATTCAAGCTGGGGTTCAAGGCAACTATCAATTGTCAAAGTGAAATACTATAATTGGTTACCCAAGAATTGGGTTTAAAGCCTTGCCCTTTAAGGGCAGCTTAATAAATTAAAGCCAAATTCTTTGCTAATAGCTAATATGGGACTTGACCGCCGAACTTTTCTACAGCAGGCTGGACTGGCGTTATTTACTTGGGGAGCAACCGAAGCGGGAATTTCTTCTCTTGGCAATCATAACCGTCTGGCAGCCTTACTCAAATATCAGCAGACTCTAGCACAACCGACCAGTCGTAAACTAGCTTTACTAATCGGTATCAATCAATATACTGCGGAGGATAATTTAACTGGCTGCCTCATGGACGTAGAGCTACAAAGAGAACTGCTGATCCATCGTTTTGGCTTTGATTCGAGCGATATATTAACTTTAAGCGATCGCCAAGCCACCAGAGAAAATATCGAAACAGCTTTTATAGAGCATCTAACTCAGCAGGCTAAACCAGATGACGTAGTAGTGTTTCATTTCAGTGGTTATGGAGGTCAGATTAAAATGCCTTTAGCTTCTGAAGAAACATTAAAACAGACCAACGTCAGTGATGGTTTTCGTTTGGCAAACAGCTTTATTCCCGTTGATGGGCTGTCGTCCACCAAAAAAAATCTTTTAGCAAATAGTATTTTAGAGGAGACTTTTCTAGTACTGGCACAAACTTTATCTACCGACAAATGTACTTTCGTTTTAGATACCAGTTTCAACCAAACTCCTCGTAGTAAACATGGCAGTTTTCAAGTTCGTTCCGCCTCCAAAATAGCCGATCGTCCTAGTTCTCAGGAACTGGCTTTTTTAGCACAGCTGCAAAATGATTTTGCTGACAAGGGATTCAAGCCTAGTAAGCGATCGCTTTCTCTCCCTGGAATAGTTCTATCTGCTGCCGATAATAACCAAGTAGCGGTTGAAAGACATTGGGATGGCTTTAGTACTGGGCTATTTACCCACGCATTAACCCAATATTTGTGGCACATTACCCCTACCAGCAAGGTTCAGGTGATCCTAGCTCGAACCGCAGAAACCGTCGAACAGGTTATGGGTAGGCAACAAGAACCTACTCTAAATAATCCCGATCGCTCGGCGATCGCCTATTATTTTGGTTTGAATGATACTCCCAATGCTGCGGGAATAATTAGTAAAGTAAATAAAAACAATCATCCTGAGATTAAGTTATTAGGTTTACCTGCCAATGTCATTAATAGCTATGGGGTTAATTGCTGCTTTAGTCTAGTATCTAGTCCAGAAAACTCAACACCACAACTTCAAGTCAAATCTAGATCGGGCTTGATTGCCAAAGCAGAACCTCTATCTACGCTCAAACCTTTGAAAATAGGGCAGTTTGTGCAGGAATCGATTCGCATGTTCAATCGTAATTTAAGCTTGAATTTAGCTCTAGATGCCGATTTAAACCGTATTGAAAGGGTTGATGCCACCAGCGCGATCGCCAATATTCCGACGATCGATTCAGCCGTAGTTCTTAAAGAACAAAACGCTGACTGTTCAATTGGCAAGGTTATGACTGCGATCGAGCCACCTACTAAAGATTTAGATCCCAATAATCAACTTTTTGCTTATGGTCTTTACACTGCGGGAGGAAATTTGATTGCTGAAACTATGGGAGTAGCCGAAGAAGCAGTTAAAGTGGCAATAGAGCGTTTACAACCTAAGTTTAATAATTTATTGGCGGCAAAGTGGTTAGAGTTGACTTGCAATGAGTTTTCTTCTCAAATTAAAGCCAATGCTACTTTACTCACACCAGAAATAAAATCTCCGCTTTGGCAAAGAGCGACTTTGGTAGCCACAAGTAACCTTTCATCCTCAAAAAAGACGCTTTTCTCGACTAATTCTTCTACTCTGGAAATAACCAATAACTTACCGATCATAACTAGAGGCACTGAAATCAGACTAAACTTAGGAAATACAGACGATCGCCAGCTATATACCCTTGTCCTAGGTACCGATTCCCGCTGTAATATATATGCTCTCTACACTCCAGCCCAATCCTCAACTGTTGAAGGAGTTGTTCAGCTTGAAGAAATTGCGATCGCTCCTCAAGGAGAATTAGTTCTTCCCCCTACCGAAAATTCTTGGAAATGGAAAGTTTCTGAATCACCAGGAATTAATACTCTCTATGTGGTGTTGTCGGTTCAACCTTTTACCGAAACCCTAAAAGCTTTTGCCAACCAGCAAAACTTTAAATTGGATCAACAGCAGGTGCTAAATGTAACTAACCCCATCACCGTAGTTAATGCTTTAATGCAGGATTTACACAATACCAGTTCAGTTGCTCCCAAGCTACTGCCTAGTGAAGATGTCTATGCTCTAGATGTCAATAGCTGGGCAACTTTAAAATTTGTTTATGAAGTAACTAGCAATGAACAATGAGCAATGAGTCCTAAAGGATTAGCTCGCAAGCTCGCGTCACAATGAGCAGTAATTAGTAATTAGTAATCAGTAATCACATAAATGCCAGCAACTGATATTGTTATTTTGTCGAATGGGCCTGGAGAAGTGACTACCTGGGTGCGTCCTGTGGTAAAAGCTTTAGCTCAAGCTTTAGCTGAGGATTCAGTCAGAATTTCGGTGTTGTTGTCTCCCTGTCCCCATAGTACTGGTCAAGAAGCGAGAATTGCCTCTAGCTATCAGGAAGTAGATCGGGTGTTACCTGCTGCTGAGTTTTGGGCTTTTTTGCTGTGGGGTAAAATTAAAGATAATTGGCAATGGCATCAGCGCGGCATTGTGGTTTTCTTAGGTGGAGATCAGTTTTATACCGTGGCTATTAGTAAGCGTTTAGGATACTCCAGCTTGATTTATGCTGAATGGGATGCTCGCTGGTATCGTTTTGTCGAGCGCTTTGCTGCCATGAATCAAAAAGCGATCGCTAAAGTTCCTAAATCTTATCAACATAAGTTTTCTCTAGTGGGAGACTTAATGGCAGACGTGGCTTTGGAGGTTAAACAGTCTAATCTTGGAAAGACTCCTCTGGTGGGTTTATTCGTCGGCTCAAAGCCAGCCAAGCTGTCTCAAGGAGTCCCTTTGTGTTTAGCGATCGCCGAAAAAATTCAGCAGCAGCTACCACAAACTAAATTTATCATTCCTGTCGCACCTACTCTAGAATTAACTACTTTAGGTAATTATGCCAGTCAGCAATACAATCCTTTGATCCCAGCTTTAGGGAATGTGACAGCAAAGCTAATTTACTCAGCAGATCGGCCAGCTTATCTGATCACTTCTGGAGGAACAGAAATTGAGCTGATTACTAAGTTTCCTGCTTACCAAACCATAGTTGACTGTCAATTGTGTCTGACTACCGTTGGTGCTAATACTGCTGAATTAACTGCGCTTCGAGTTCCTATGATTGTCTTGCTACCAACTCAACAGCTTGATGCGATGCGCTCATGGGATGGACTGCCAGGTATTTTAGCTAATCTACCAGGAGTAGGGACAGTTTTTGCCAAACTAATCAATTGGCTGGTACTAAAACAAGGGCGCTTATTTGCTTGGCCAAATATTTGGGCTGGGACTGAAATTGTACCAGAGCTGGTAGGCAAACTTGAACCAGGACAAGTAGCTCAATTAGTTCTCGATTATCTACAGCATCCTGATAAACTAAAAATGATGAGCGATCGCTTGAATGCTGTCAGAGGACAAACTGGCGCGGCACAGCAGATCGCAGATATAATCAAGCAAGAAATAACTAAAATTTAACAATCATTCAAATTTACCTAGTTTCTAGCTATACTCAGCTATGTAGCTCTAAAAAAATATTGGCTACCTTGTCAAAAATTATGCTTCAAGGTTATATTCAGGTTAATATTTAGGAGAATGACTTTTTAGCCAAAAGCGCGATCGCTTTTGCTAGGAGCATTAAACTCGTGATTCTTAGAGCTTGCAGCTTATAGCTTTTTAGTAAAATCTGGCTACGTTTTCCTAGAGACATGAATCGGCTTAGTTTTTAGAGTGCGTTACAACCTGCGTTGTAAACTGTTATTATTCCATTTGTTGAGACTCCATTGTTCCATTGCATAATCAAAGCTCCGCTCATAAAATTAGACCAAATCATAGGTTTAGTAGTAAATTTCTGAGTACAGGGCTATATGCATAATCTTGCAAGGATGCT
>JBDKJC010000157.1:0-7060 GCA_039796815.1 Cyanobacteriota bacterium
TGCTCGCGGTGTTGGCATCGATATCGATCCGCAACGGATTCGTGAGGCTAATGAAAATGCCGAAAATGCTAATGTAACTGACCAAGTAGAATTTAGACAACAAGATCTCTTCGAGTCAGATTTTAGTGATGCTACAGTGGTTACGCTTTACCTACTTCCTGGCCTAAACGAAAAACTTCAACCACAATTACTTGAACAACTTAAACCAGGCACTAGAATTGTTTCTCACTCCTTCGATATGGGTAATTGGCAACCAGAACAAACCGTACAAGTAGGCGATAGTACCATTTATTTATGGGTTGTTCCCGAAAATTCTGCACAAATACAATAGTACTTAGTCAAGTCTGAATTGATGAGTTGGGACAAGTAATGAGTAATTAAGGGAAATCTCGCTCAAGATTTATTCCTCTTCTTGAACAGGTCGTTCATGAGAGAAACCCCCGCAATATGCCCTAAAAGACTAGCTCCGCGTCCTAAAGGATTAGCTGGCGCGTCTCGCGAAGCGGTATGCTAAAGGACTAGCTTCGCGTCGTCCGTGATATACGGACTGGCTTCCTAAGACCTCGCTCGTTCGTATATTAATTTTGACACACTACTAGAACAAAGCAATTCATCCTCAAAGCAGAAGCGCATAACGATGTTATACCCTATTTTCTATTTTGAGAGATTAATTAGCGATCGAGGAATAGTATTTTGCGCGATTTTAGTAACATTCGCGATCGCTCTTGCTTGGTTTATTGGTTATATAGTCGGGTTTCCAGAATTTGGTAGCGAGATTATCAGTCGTTCTCGTCCTACTATACTCGATTTGGGAATTGCCGTCGCTGCTGGGGGAATCAGTGCTTTTGCTAAAGTACAACCGAAAATTTCTGGTAGTGTAGCAGGAACAGCGATCGCGGTTGCTTTAATGCCACCTATCTGCGTGATTGGTTTGGGTTTGGCACAAGCTAATTGGCGAGTCAGTCTTGGTGCGACTATTCTTTATTTAACCAATTTGCTCGGCATTACTCTTTCCTGTATGCTGACTTTTCTGTTAACTGGCTGTACTAAAATTGACCATGCACATAAAGCATTTGGTTTTACATAAAGAGATTGGTCAACCATTTACTTTGATTTTCGAGGTGGGTGAAATTGAAGAAGTTCGGAGAGAAGTAGGAAATAGTAGGTAGTAGGTAAAAACTTTTGACTTTTAACTGACCCGTAGCGGCACTAGTCACTTTTCAGTCACATTTAATTTTGAAGCTAAATACGTTATTAAACGGGCGAGTAATTAAATGTTAAGAGACAATCCTAACAATAAAAACTTTGTTACCAGCAAATTTCTTACTCACTATTTAGCCAAGGTAGTCTTATTTGCCAGTTTATTCTTGTTACCTACAGGTAAAGGATTGACTCAAGAGATTCCACCTACAAATATTTCTCCCCAACCTACTGAATCCGAAGCAATTCCAGAAGACGAACTGTTTTTTGCCGATATTATCGTCAGGGGACAGCCCATCTTTCAAATTGGTAGCTTATCCGAACTCAGTGCTACCGAACGGGCGGAAATCGTCAATCGCAGAATTGCCAGTATTCTCGCCCTATCCCCAGCAGAAACAACGGTTACGGTAGTTAGCGATCGCGAACGAGGAATCGCGACACTACAATCGAACAATCGTGTTTTAATGACGGTGACGCAGCAGGACGCACAAGATTTTAATTTACCTGTAGAAACTCTAGCGCAACAATGGGCAGACGAGTTGAATCGAGCCTTCGAGCAACCACCGTTGGCGATCGATGTAGGACAGAGATTATTCACTACCCTACGTCAATTTCAGAGAGATGCGATCGCGCAGTTACCTGCTTTGTTAGGGGCGTTGTTAGCAGCGATCGCGACTTGGTTGTTAGCAGTGTTGATACGTCGTCTTACTTTGACAGGGGCGCAACATTGGGAGGTCGATCGCAATTCTAAAATTTTGATTGGACGCTTGGTTTACGGAAGCATCTGGGTATTGGGTATCGTGGTTGCCTTAGGAGTTTTGGGACTGGATTTTACTACTCTGTTGGGAACGTTAGGATTGACCAGTGTAGCGATCGGTTTTAGCTTGCGTGATGTTTTGAGTAATTATCTTTCTGGGATTATTTTACTTGCCTCGCGTCCGTTTCGTTTGGGAGATCAAATAGTTATTCAAGATTTTGAAGGTACGGTTACACAAATTCAACTGAGGGCAACCACGATAAAAACTTATGACGGACGGATCGTTTCTATTCCCAATCAGGAAGTTTTTAGTGCCATTATTACCAATAATACCGCCTGTGAGACTCGCCGTAGTTCGGTGATTCTTAGTCTCGATTATAGTACGGATATTAGAACTGCTAAACGAATCATCTTAGAAGCCGTTTTGGGAATTCCTGGAATTGAAACTAATCCACCACCAGATGTTTTAATACGAGAATTGGCAGCTAACACAGTCAACATCGAAGCTAGATTTTGGGTTGATTCTCGCCGACTTTCGTTTCTGGAAATGACTTCTCAGGTTGCTCAAGCAATCAAAGAGGCATTACAACGCTCAAATATTCAATTACCAAGCGATATTTATACAGTGGAGTTACGTAACTTTCCCCTAACGGTTAGCGATCGCCAAAATAATTCTAAAGCCGATAAACGTTTTTAGTTCTCGATCATTTCACTTTTTACGCAAGCGACTGCTGACTTTTATAATGGTACTGGCGATCGCTTTATTATTAATAACATCTGTCATTTGTTGATAAATGATAAATGTGTTCAATGAAATGACTTCTGCCTTCTGCTTTAGATTATTTAGTCAAGAGGATCAAAACGATTAACCAAGACTGCTACAGGAATTATCGGTAAGCCAATCAAAAGACAAATTAGCCATTGATTAGAATTTAGTGGTGCTGTGGAGAATAAGTTATTCATTACATTCGATTGACTGAAGATTACTTGCAAAACTATCGTGCTAACGATACCGATAACAATAGCAGGAGCATCAGTAAGTTTTTCAGTTCTACCGCTAATTCCTGCTACTAAAGCTACTCCTAATTGACTGATACTTAAAAGATAGAAAATTCTTCCTGCTACTAAAGCTTGAATTGCCATAGTCCGAGCTAGATCGATATTGCCTGTAGTAGTATTTATCCATTCAAACACACCGAAAATTAACAGCCAATTAAACAGAGAAATAACTAAGATACGTAGTAGCAGTGGGCGATCTAGTAGTGGTTCATTGGCAGGGCGAGGAGGTTGTTCCATTGTCCTTGACGATCTAGGCTCAAATGCTAGAGGTACAGTCATGGCAATAGAATTAATCATGTTGAGCCAGAGAACTTGTAAAGATAAAATTGGTAAAGCTCTGGCTAGCAAGACACTAATTACAATAGTCATCGATTCACCACCGTTAACAGGCAAAATAAAAGCGATCGCCTTAAGTAAATTACGGTAAACTGTCCGTCCTTCTTCCACCGCTGCTTTAATTGAGGCGAAATTATCGTTGGTGAGAATCATATCCGCTGCTTCTTTAGCTACTTCTGTACCAGCCTTTCCCATAGCAATACCGATGTCTGCTTGCTTGAGAGCAGGTGCATCATTAACTCCATCCCCCGTCATGGCTACTACTTTGCCTGTAGCTTGTAGGGTTTCAACTAACCGTAGTTTCTGTTCAGGGGCGACACGAGCAAAAACAACTCCATCGGTTGCAGCATTAGTTAATTCTAATTGGTTCATTTGAGTAAGTTTACGCCCTGTAAATGCCAGAACTTCTCCCTGCTGCTGCAATCCCATTTGAGAGGCGATCGCTCTAGCAGTAACTGCATGATCCCCTGTAATCATCTTGACTTGAATTCCTGCCGATTGACAAGCTCGTACAGCTTTTATCGCTTCTTGTCGAGGTGGATCGATCATTCCTTGTAAGCCTAAAAAAACTAGTTCTGTGGCAATATCGCTATGATTGAGGGAATTGTGACTAGCTGATACGGATTTTTTCCCTAAAGCTAACACTCGTAATCCTTGTTGTGCCATGCGTTCTACTTCTGCCTGGATGCCTTCTGGTTGAAGGGGATGGAAATTGCCTTGAGTGTCTAGCATCTGTTGACAGCGAGGTAAAATTGCTTCTACTGAACCTTTGACATAAATTGTTTTTAGTGAAGAATTATGATGACTGCCCACCTCAGCAAGAGTAGAAGTAATGTCTGTTGTAAGCTCTTTAGGGTGTAAGGTTGCCATATATTGATACTCAGACTCGAAGGGAATCACATCTAGTCTGGGCATTGTTTCTTCTAAATCGCTTTGAGTAAATCCAACTTTGTTAGCAGCAGCAATTAATGCTCCTTCAGTGGGATCGCCGACTACAACCCATTCTCCTTCTTGTACCTCTAGATGAGAATCATTACAGAGTAAACCAGCTTTGAGACATTCGAGGAGAGCGATTTGTGATTTAAGATGTTCATTATTCAAATGAGATGCATTAGTATTTTTATGATTTAAATTATTTTTTGATTTTTCTATTGGTAAGAAAATTTTTCCTTCTGGTGCATATCCCGTGCCACTTACTGAATAGTTTTGACCGCCTGCGTAGATAGCTTGTACCGTCATCTGGTTTTCTGTTAGTGTTCCAGTCTTATCCGAACAAATAACTGTAGCACTGCCTAAAGTTTCCACGGCAGGTAATTTACGGATAATGGCATGACGACGCGCCATGCGCGAAACACCAATAGCTAAAGTAACTGTAACTACAGCAGGTAAGCCTTCAGGAATCGCACTGACAGCCAGAGCAACTGCTGCCTCGAACATCGAAACCCAGGAGTTACCGTAGCCCAAACCAACGGCAAAGGTAAAAGTAGCAACTCCCAAAATAATATAAAGTAAAGTACGGCTAAATTTGTCAAATTTACGAGTTAAGGGAGTAGTGAGATTGGTTTGATTCTCCATTAACTGAGAAATTCGCCCTGTTTCCGTCTCCTCGGCGATCGCAACTACAATACCTCTTCCTTGTCCAGAAGTAACAAAACTACCAGCATAAGCCATATTACTGCGTTCTGCTAAAGGAGTGTCTGATTCAAATAATTGGGTAGTTTTTTCAACAGCAACCGATTCTCCCGTCAGTGCCGACTCGTTAATCTGTAAGTTTTTAACCTCAACTAACCGTAAATCCGCTGGAACTTTATCACCAGAAGCTAGTAAGACTAAATCTCCTGGAACTAATTCGGTTGAATTTACCCGCAATTTTTTACCGTTACGACAAATTGTAGTTTCAGTTTGAACGGCGGAAGCTAAAGCTGCGATCGCACTTTCGGCTTTGGCTTCTTGCACAAAACCAATTATGGCATTGATTAAGGTTACAGCCCAAATTACCCAGGCACTAACCCATTCTCCTAAAAAAGCTTTAACTGCACCTGCAATAAGCAGAATATATAATAAAGGCTGATTAAATTGTTCGAGAAACCTAATTATCGGATTTTTGGTTGGTTTACTTTTAAGTTCGTTAGCACCATAACGCTCTTGTCTTGGTTTGACTTGGGTTGAGGTTAAACCAGTTTCTAAATTAGTTTCTAGATAGTGACTGAGTTCCCGTACAGAGTTACTATGCCATTTTTTCGATTCTATCTTTTCCATTTACTTATTACCTATTCATGATAAGTTAAGAGACTTAGTTATTAGTTGTTAGTTATTAGTTAATGTTTTTGTAGAGTTTTTCTTCCACTTATCTAAAAAATCTTTAAACAATATTTCTTCAATCCAAGTTCCAACTACAATCGTCAGAGGTAAGGCGATTAATAGCCCTAATGCACCAAACAAACTAGCAAATACTAATTGAGATATCAGAGTAATTGCTGGTAACAAAGATACTTGTTTAGCCATGATTGTAGGAGTCAGCCAATAACTTTCAATCTGTTGAATAATTACGTATAAAACAAGAACTGCCAGTGCTTTCCAAGGAGCATCAAGAAGAGCGATCGCCATAGGTAAAAATACGCTGAGTGTCGGCCCAACATTGGGAATAAAATTGAGTAGTCCAGCAATTACAGCATGAGCCAATGCCAAAGGAACTTGTAAAACCCACAATCCAATCCCACTTAAAACAGTAATAAATACCATTTCAATTAAAACTCCTGTCGTCCAACTGCCTAAAGCTATTTCACAACGCGCTATAATTTCGGTAACTCTTTGACGATAAAATGAGGGAAATAAGCGAGTAAATAAGTGTAGATATGGTCTGGGATTAATTAAAAACATTAAAGTCAAAACTAAAACCAGTAATAGTTGCAATACAGTGTTAATAGAAGTCAAAAATATATTTAAAGATTGATCTACAAAACGCTCGATCAAAGGTTGAATTTGCTGGAATAAATTATCAATTTCAGTAAAATCTAACCAAGGCTGTTCTGGTAAAAAACTGATTAATCTTTCTAAAATTTCTTCAATTTCTGTTATGCTGCTTGGTAGTAGTTCAATTAATCTTTCAAACTGTTGAACAAACGGCGGTACAATTAATAAGAAAAAAACTAATAAAATTATCAATAAAGTAGCAACGCTAAACCAAATAGCGAAAGAGCGTCGTAGCTTCCATTGCTGAAGTTGTTTAACTAATTGATTCAAGGCAGTTGCCAACACTATTGCCGTAAAAGCAAGTAGTAGTAATTGTCGAATTTGCCAGAGAATGTACAAAGAAACAATTAAAGCTAACAACCCGATGTATCGACCTAAGTTCATTATTTGTAACCAAAATTATAAAGGGCGATTTTAACCGTTAAACTTAGCTTAGAGCTTAGAGCTTAGAGCTTTTGTTAACTGTGTACTCGGACTCATCGTATACTCGCCACTCTCTAATTTGCCAATTGGCAAGTAACAATCGAGCGCGATTTAGTTCGTCTTGGCTACCTTTGACAATGATTAAATAATTGCCTTTTGAAACACTGTCGCGATATATGTTTGCAGCTTCTTCAGGCAAAAACCAACCGCGCATTCCCCCAACAAAACCACCCACTGCGGTACTTATTCCAGTTCCCGCCATAACCGTAACTAGGGACTCAACAGCCAGAGGGATACCAACTCCAGGAATCA
>JBDKJC010000158.1:0-7030 GCA_039796815.1 Cyanobacteriota bacterium
AGTAGACGTTGCTCCTGGTTTTGCTCGCAATTATCTAATTCCTCAAGGTTTAGCAAACATTGCCACTAAAGGAATTATCCAACAAGTTGAAGCTAGAAGAGAAAAAGAAAGACAACTCAAGCTAGCCGAAAAACAAGCAGCCGAAAACAAAAAAGTTGCTTTCAAAACCATTGGTAAATTAACGATCCGCAAACAAGTTGGGGAAGAGAACGCCATTTTTGGTACTGTAACCACTCAAGAAATAGCAGATGTGATCAAAGAACAAGCAGGAATTGAAGTAGACCGTCGGGGAATTGAAGTTCCTGATGTTAGCACGACTGGAAACTATCAAGCAGAGGTCAAACTACATCCTGAAGTTATCGCTACGGTTGATTTCCAAGTAATTCCTTTGTAGAAAATAGCTCTAGGAAATAACAATCGGTAAAGGGGCTTCGTTCCAGCTATTAGCTATGAGCTTCAGAGCTAATTAGATAGAGGCAATGGAGATTGAGAAGCAATTATTTTCTCAGTCTCCATTTTTATTGCTTCCAAGATCATCAGTAATTAGTAATCATTCCTTACTCTTTGTCCACCAAGCTAAAGCATAAGACTGTACAGGCTCATTCAGTTGGTGACGATAATAGACACGAATTTTATAACGTCCTGTCTGAGGTATCGGACAAAAAATATGTTCAATACTGTCTTCAAAACTAGAAGAAGAACAAATGTTTCTCATGTTGCTATCTTCGCCAACAGGCAAAAGATAAATATCCAAATTATTCAAACCGCGATCGCGAAATGTTTCCTCCGCATCATATTGCTGATTACGATTAAAGTCATTGAGCATTACCAGCCGATCCCAGACTAAAGTAATGGCAGCATGACTTCCACCGACTAAAGGTTGCTCTAACTCATATTCTTGATATCCATTTGCCCTTACTGTTCCATAGTCCCAGCCTAATGGGGCAACAGACTGCTTTGAAGGGGGTTCTCCCGCGCTAAACTGCTGATAGGCTCTCCAGGCATTAACTTGTCCCGTCCCCATCTGAATATCCAAAGGAACACGGGGATTTACATAGGCATCGGCATCAAACCAGGTTTGATTCTTTTCCCCTTGAATAGTACGTTCCATATCCAGTAGCAAACCATCTCCGCGATCGGCAATCTTATCGGTAGAATTGAGTAATACCGCTTTCATGACCTGATGACGACGAGAATCAAGACTCCAGTTGGGTAATTTAGATCGTAACTGGCGATCGCCATATTCCTGTAGTAAAGCGATAGTTGCCGTAATGTGGGGTGCAGCAAAGCTAGTACCACTAACCTTTTCAATTTCTCCTTTCTGGTTATAGACCGAAATTTGTTCCCCAGGAGCTAATAGGCTGATAGCTCTTCTCTCACCAAAATTAATTTCTTTTTTAATAAAACTCCTACCAATACCGACGGGGAAAGCACTAAGATTAGCAAAGTCAACCTTACTAAATTGACCATTTTTACTCATGGTATAGGCAGTAGTAATGCCGTTAAAATTATCAGTGGGAATAGGAATACCTCCCCGACCCTGATTTCCAGCAATCACATAGAGAACATTATGCTCCCTGGCTGACCAATCAATACAAGATGTTAATAGAGCCTTACCATCTAATTGAGCATCATCTGGTTCTAAAGATTCGCCAAAACTAAAATTAATGGCTCTAATATCACCACTGTTTTGTAAAGCTACATGTTGACTCGCCAGGCACTCTTGGGTTTGTCCAGCCTCGCCTAATGCTCCTACTGCGGAAGAATATAACTTCGCTTGGGGAGCAACCCCTCTCAGTTGCTTGTCCTGAGCAATCATTACCTGTGCAACCATACTGGCATGATCGTCAACATTTTGATCGGGAGCGGGGGGCTGATTACGATAAAAAACAGCTCTTGGGGAGATCACTTCTAAGAGTTTGCTGGCTTTATCTTGACCTAGCTTAACTGGTCGACCTACTTCTATTTGACCAATACCAATTTTTCGCCCTAGCAAATTATAGGGAGGTTGATGTAGCCGTAGCGCATTAATTCCAGATTTGCCGATCGAATCATTCAGAGCCAAAACAGGAGCAATCAATAAAGATATACCTGCAAAAACCAAAAATCCAATCTGTTTACTCATATTTAGTTCACAATTAATATCGGATCTCACGACTTTTTGGCGTAATTACCGTAATAATCGTGACAATCTCTTGCCAAAATGGTTTATCCTAAGTTAGAAGTATATGAGGTTTTTCCGCAAACTTCAGGCTGACGACAATTAAAAGTCGAGCCAGACGGATTTAACCTTTTTATTATTCAATCAACATATCATAGCAGGCAAGATTGAGCGTATGACGAAGCAAGTTGCGCATCCCATGATGAAATTGCAACGGAAGGTATCTTCCTTAGTAGAATCTAAAATTATCCAACCAGAAGATCGCATTGGTAAAATTGCCTTATTACTGGGCAATGACTGGCCACATTGGAAAAACGAATTATTAGACTTTGATTTTTCCCCCCAAGATCAGATCCGCGAATTACTCTTAGTAGAAAACTGGGATGAAGATTAATCGAGTTAAATCTTGGAGTTTTTAGAGGCATCCAGGAGAAATTAAAGACAGGTAGCTAAAGCCTCGGCAAGCTCCTGGGCTGTTTGATAGCGATCTCTCGGCTCTGGCTGACAAGCAATCTGGAGGATTTGAGCCAAATTACTTGGTACATTGGGTATATTTTCAATATCAAACTCAAATTTGTTACTTTGATAGCGATAGTATTGCATAGGTGCTTTTCCCGTCAGCAAGAAAATAATTGTCGTACCAACGCCATAAATATCTGATTGAGGACAGGGTTTACCTCGATATTGTTCGGGAGCGCTATAGCCTTCAACGCCAATGCGAGTTTCTAAAGCAGTACCAAGCTCTTTGACTGCACCAAAATCAAGCAGCATCAAACGACCGTCTAGGTTTCTCAGCATTAAGTTAGCTGGCTTAATATCGCGATGAACCAGAGGTGGCTCTAAATGATGTAAATATTCCAAGATCTCGCAAATTTGGATCATCCAAGAGATCGTTCTTTTAGGGTCTGTTGCCCCTCTTTGGTTGACAAACTGTTCTAAATTGTGACCATGAATTAACTCCATGACAATATACTTGCGGTTATTTTCTACAAAAAAATCATAGTATTTAGGAATACCAGGATGCTCTAAAGACTTTAAAATACGAGCTTCTCGTTCAAATAATTCTCTAGCTTTAGCGATCCGAGCCATATCTGCGTTCATTTCCTTGAGAACCAACAGCATCGGTGCATTTTGCACAGTGCGATTGCGATCCCAGGCCAGATAAGTAGTTCCCATACCTCCTCTGCCTAAAGTTCGCAGAATTTGATATGAGCCAACAAAGTGTTCATCTTCAACAACGGGTTGTCCACAGTGTCGGCAAAAAATGCTGCCATCTGGATTATCTCGGTGATCGCAAACCTCTGGACTAGCAAGAATGTTGGTTTGTTCTAGTTCTGGCTGTGATGGTGCTAAGCAAGATTTTAGTTCAAACTTAAATACAGGTCCATTTTCTGCCAGCCTAATTAGGTCATCATGATTAACAACAACTTCAGTCACGAAACTATTATTAACTAGAGTGCCGTTAGTCCCTCTACTAATCAGCTGCCATTTTTCTTGTTGAGGATCGATGAGGTTCAATTCTAAATGCTGTCGGGAGACTTGAAAATAGCCATGAAGAACAATGTCGTTATTTTGCGCACGACCGATCCGAATCATTGATTGCTCAGAAAATTCCCACTGCTGTAGTGGTTGATTTGTCTGTGGCTCTAAAAGCGTAAAAATGACCATAAGAAAATTAAAATATAAGCAAAAGCATAACGTCTAAGAATCAGGCTTTAATTTAATTCTAAGCAGAATAGCGGTAATATTATCATGACCATTATGTTCGTTGACTAAATCTACTAATTTAAATAAACCATCTTGTAAGTTTGCTTGAGAACTAATTAAAGGCTCTAGATGCTGTGACCAATTTTCCTCAAGAAAATCATTATCAGACATACCATCGGAACAAAGTAAGATCAAGCAGTCTTCCGTAATTTCCAGAAATTTGATTTCAGGTCGAATACCGTTATTCTCTCTAGGTCCTAATGCTTGGGTTAACTGATAGGCATCGGGGCGACCATAGGCTATCTCAGGTTCTACTCCGCGATTAATTTCTCTTTGACCAACTTCGTGGTCTAAGGTTAGCTGTTCTAACCCCCGCTTGCGACTAAGACGATAAATACGACTATCTCCGACATGAGCGATCGCCAGTTGAGTATCCTGTAATAATGCCATAACCAAAGTTGTTCCCATCCTGCCACTACCAGAGCGGGAATTCTCAATATTAGTCTGATAGAGAACTTTATTAGTTAATAATATTCCAGATTCAATGATGTCGTGAGTGGGTAATTCTGATTGCCAATGAGTTTGAAAATATTTTTGGAGACTTTCAACCGCCATCGCACTAGCCACCTCCCCTGCTGCGTGTCCTCCCATACCGTCACAAACTATATATAAACCGCGAACACCTAAATTCTTTTCGGAATTGTTCTCTGTCTTTTCAATAATAGTTTTCATGCCAAAAAAATCTTCATTGTGATTTCTTTGAACTCCAATATTGGTGCAGCAAGCATCGGTAAGGTCTTTCAAATGCATGGAAACCATGGCTGTTGCCTGTTCTTCAAACTCACTGGAGTAGATCATATCATCGTCAGTTTCTTCAAAAAAAATTTCAGGTTGAGAAGCAATGCCTTGATGCCCTAAAGAACTAGCTGCGCGTCCTAAAGGATTCACTAAAGGGTACACCTTGGGATCGGCTGGCGGCGCGTCTTGCGAAGCGGTATCTTTGAGGACAGCTAGCTCCTTTAAAGGATTAGGTAACGTGTCAGTCCCATCTAGCTCAAGAGAGGGGGCTTCAGCGACGCTGTTTAAATCAGTCTCCTCACGAGGGTTTTCCTCAAACTGCCCTAAAGGATTAGCTGAGCCTTTCGGACTTGGTTCACGACACGAAGTTAGTCTTTCAGGGTAACTGTGTCGCGCGATCGCCTTAGATTCTGATTCAGTCATTTTAGGTTCAAATAAGTTAGTAGTAGCTGGATCTGGTTCATTTTTATCTAAAAATTCGACTTCAGGCTCCTCAAAACCCAGATTATGCAGTTCTAATCTCAACTGTTCAACTTCGATAATTTCGCCTGCGATCATTTTGTTGAGCAGCAAATTTAGCGGTTCAATCCGATCTAGATGAGATTTGGCCAAACAAAACTGCCAAGTGTGGGCTAAGTCCTTTAAAGTTAATGCTTTATTTCCATCCATATATAATTGTTGGAGACAAAAAGCTTGGTCTTCATCTAGCCGCCAATTTTCCTGAACTAAAAGACTTTGAGCGCAGCAAATTCGCTGCAATGGTTGCCAAAGCTTGGTCATTTCATCCAGAAACCAAACAATTTGCGCTAGAGATAATTGCTCCTGTGACCATAGTTCAGTAACTAATTGCCATTGAGAACGATCTGGTAACAGAACAACTCCTCGATCTTGTTGTTGCCAAGCATCATAAATTTTGGGGATTGTGGGAGCATATTTTTCTAAAATTAGATATGGTAGGGCGTGAGTCGGCAAACCGATCAAATTCCAGTATTCAGTTACCGCTAAATAAGAATCGTTTAAGTTTTGACTTAATTCAGTAAATAAATCCATTTGCTGTTTTTGCAAGGTTGCCAAATGAGATTTTTGCAGGGGATACTGATCGATTACCTGACTTTGAATAAATGCACTTGCAAAATTGTCGGTATTGCTCAACACTCTTGCCGAATCTGGCTCTGTTTTGAGCGCATAACGATTGTAGGTCTGTTCTGTATCCGTTTGAATTTGTAAGGCAGGAGTAGTTTTTGACTGGCTATGGGCAAATAAATCTGCCAGGCTGGCGATTTCTACCGCTGATTGATGACTAAGATCGCGAACAATTGGAGCTAATTCTGGCTGAGAATCGAGTTGCAGAGTTTTTGTCTGAGAAATTATTGCCCATAGAATAGTGTGGTTATCAGCACCGCAAGCATCACAAATTTTGGCTTGAATGGGAATACTTGCTTCACATTGACAACAAATTTTATGAGTCAAAGAAACACCGCAACTTTGACAAAATCTGTTAGACTCAGGATTTTCAAATTCACACTGGGGGCATATAAGCATCTTGTTTTCTCTAAATATAATTGAGCTGCCTACATCAAGCTAGTTTTTAGATTAGGATCTTCTATTATCAATCAGGTTTAGCACGACGCTGTTATGATATTTGGCTATTTTTAGACAGAATTTATTGATTGCTTCTGTTCACCATAAATCAAAACAAAGGTAATTATTCCTCAGTAGGCAGGGAAGCTAAGTTAAAAATTAAAATAAATTTAAATTCAATAGACACAATAAAGCAACATCATCAAAATAATGCGATCGTATCTGCAATCTTAGCTCATCGTCTTTTTTTGGCAATGTGTTCTGTTAGCAGACCAATTTTTTCCCGCAGCGCTTGCTAAATCATAGTTAGGGAGAAGCCCAAAAACAGTTATTTAAGAATAATTTAAGGAGATTGGGCTGCGGAAATTTTAGCCAAACTTACGGGAAATTGTATTAATACCCCAAGTAATGAATGCCCCCAAAAACAGGATTCCGATCGCTGGATTAAACACGGGTAGCCAAAGGCGATACCAAAGATCGAACCCTAACGGTAGATTGAGATAGCGACCAGCCACAGCGATCGCAAACCAGATAAAACCCAGTAAAACTACAAATACATCGACAACCAGCAGGCGATTTAGCCACAGCACAATTTGTTCTTTCATCGTTTGTTGTAATAATTTATTAATTAATTTTGGTTATCTGGAAAAGCTTTGCTTATAGCTTATAGCTTATAGCTTATAGCTTATCGCCTATCGCTTTGCTATCCGAAAACCATCACTTCTGGTGAGAGCGTTGCGCTCCAATTAATCAAATCTGCTAAAGAGCGATCGCGATAACGAC
>JBDKJC010000159.1:0-7027 GCA_039796815.1 Cyanobacteriota bacterium
ACAAAGATTTTTGCCATTAACCTCCCTGACTTTGGATGCTGTTCGCTGCCATGATTCCACAGGATTGTTGGGAAAGAACCATCACCTTCTGGCTTATGAATAAACCCATGTAATTTTAGCTTGCCACTTGAGAATGTTATTTGCTCTGGTTCAGCAAGAGGCATCAACTCTTGTGATTGCGTTGTCACTGAGCTTTGGGTAAAACCTACGGTGGATAGTAGGCGCATTCCAAGAATCTGAAGCTGTTGAATGAAGGGAATTTGAAAAAGGCTCATATTATTTAGCTCGATCGATAAGATTTTCTATATTCACCCATCCATAAGCCACCTCGAAGAGAAGTTTTCCACCAATCGTCAGCTCTTTTTCATGAACAATTTTGCCTCCAAGTGCAGCATAAAATTGACATGCAGGGTTATCGACCAACACCCACACCAACATAGAACTAATATTCAACTGACTTAGCCTTTCCGCAACAACCCGCACGAATCCGCGTCCAATTCCTTTTCTCTGATAGCTTTGTCGGATATAAATTGCAGTTAATTCACCTCTATATACTGGATCGCCTGTGCGCTCTAGGCCTCCATTCACCAAACCGACAATCTCACCAGCTTCATCCTCTGCAATATAAGTAAAGTTTCCGTCTTCTGAGGCACAATTCAAAATTTGATACCAACCGTTCTCTCGCCGCTCATAAGATAGATTTGCTAAATGCTCATCTGGCACGATACCGCGATAAGTCGTTTTCCAAGTATCGACATGAACCTTGGAGATGGCAGGGACATCACTATAAGTTGCTTCTCTTATGATCATGGGCATCTTAACCAACGGAATTTTTCTGTCTTTAATTATCATTATGGTCTAGATGATAATAAGACTAAACTACATTATTGCGATCGCCATAACTAAAAAGCCTACCAGAATAACTTTAAACTTCTCTTCTTCTACTTTGCAAGCCGCATAATTATTTAGTTTGATAGATTGGAATAATTATGTGGCTTTAGCTTTACACTCATGTTAGCAAAGTGGTTTGTGAATTTACTTAAGGGGAAGAAACAGGTCGATAACTGCCTCATGTTCAGGCACATCAGGGAAAAACTTGACTCGCTGTAAAAACAGTGGAAAGTCTCGCAGTTCTTCTGTGCTTGATGGGAGCCATTTCGAGTAAAAGTAAGTGATGCTTTCGCCAAGATTCGCCTCATTTCCGATATGTCGCAATACAGCACACCGACCAGCGGGAATAATTTTTTCTACCACTCCAAATGAATTGTCAGCTACCTCCCACTCCGTTGATGCACAAATGTCTAATCGAAAATCTTCAGGCGAGGTTTCAGCTAGATCGTTGTAAAGGATGTTGAAAGTTTTACTGTTGTGAGGTGGCAGGTGATTTTGTCGCCATTCGATGAACTTACGGATTGAATTTTTGATCGCATTTGGATCTCCACAGTGTTCGAGTACTGCTACTTTTGTTTCTGGAAACAAGATAACTTTAACGGTTTCGGGTTGATGGTCTGGTTTCATATGCTTGCTCCTTAAGTCACTCAAGGGTTCGTAAATCAAGTGCCAAGGATTCCACTGTGGATGCTCTCTGAACTCGGAAGGGGTTTGACCAATACTTTTCTTGAATGCACGAGAAAACGATTCATGATTTTCATAACCACTTGCCAATGCAATATCGACGATCGCTATCTGGTTACGAAAAGCCAGTTGATAAGAAGCGCGTTTCAAACGAGTCAGTTGAACGTATTTGTACACGCTAATCCCAAAAAGCTCAGAGAACTGCCTGTGAAAGTGATACTTCGAGAATGCAGCAACCTTACTAAGGCGATCGAGAGAAAGATTATCGTCTATGTGAGCGTCGATGTACTCAAGCACCTTGTGGAGTCTAGAGCAATAAGTGTCAAAAGCAGATCCATTCAATAAAGTATCCTCCTGGGCTATTAATAGCCTACTCCCTTGAAATCTATAAAGCTTGACAGAAATTGCTCAGTCTACAAGCGTTTGATTTGTTTGGTTTAGCGCCGATAGCCTCTTTACCTGGCTTTGAATTCACCATAGCTTCGTTTTAATCTACAGATCTAAAGCACTCTTAAAATACTGGGAATACTATCAATTGATGCCAAACTTTTAATTTCTTCTAGCGCCTGGCGGAAGTTGCCTTCTTGGACATTATGAGTCACCACTACAATTTCGGCTAAATTATTGCGGAAACCAATCTGCACCACTGATTCCAAGCTAACATTGTGCTTACCAAAGCTAGTGCCTAAATGGCCGATCACACCAGGAACATCTTGACAGAGGAAACGAGCATAGAAACGGCTATCGATCGCGGCAATGGGAGTAAGCTGGTTAAAGTGGTCGTGTGGACATCTCAACATCGGATCGAGTTTTCGCTTTGGATCATTAGTCTGCAAAAATCCGATGATATTAACGATATCTGAGACAACTGCGCTAGCCGTTGCTCCTTTCCCTGCACCAGGCCCAAACAGCATTACCTGACCTAGAGGATCTCCTTCAACTAAAATGGCGTTATAGACACCATTAACGTTAGCTAGAGGGTGGTCTTTGGCTACGAGAGTGGGATGAACTCGCACCTGAAGGGAATCATTATCGACATTGGCTTTAGCGATCGCCAGTAATTTAATCACAAAGCCTAAATCATCGGCGTAGCTAATATCAGTCGCATTGATCTGACGTATACCTTCACAGGA
The DNA here is from genome assembly GCA_039796815.1 of Cyanobacteriota bacterium. Taxonomy (GTDB): domain Bacteria; phylum Cyanobacteriota; class Cyanobacteriia; order Cyanobacteriales; family Xenococcaceae; genus Waterburya. Next base: position 2,709 of record JBDKJC010000159.1, read on the forward strand.
AATATCCTCCCGTTTAATTCTGCCATTAAAAGCGATCGCCGCTAAAATTGCAATCTTATCCGCTGCATCGTAACCATCTACATCAGCAGTGGGATCGGCTTCAGCATAACCCAATTGCTGCGCCTCGGCTAACACTTTTTCAAAGTCAGCACCTTCTTCCGTCATCTGGGTCAAGATGTAATTAGTCGTGCCGTTAATAATCCCAATTACAGTTTGAATCCGATTCACCCCCAAAGACTGTTTAAGGGGTTTAATTACAGGAATGCCTCCCCCTACGGCTGCTTCAAATAGAACATATACTCCTGCTTGGTTAGCTGCGGTAAAAATTTCTTCTCCATGACGGGCAATTACAGCTTTATTGGCAGTAACAATGTGCTTCCCGTTGGCTATTGCTTGGAGAATTAGCGATCGCGCTGGTTCTAATCCGCCCAGCAATTCGACGACTATCTGAATTTTAGGATCGTTAACAATTGTTTCTAAATCCGTAGTTAATACTCCAGTAGCTAATTGAGGCGATCTTGGTCGATCGAGCGATCGCACTCCTACCTTGGCTATTTCAATATCTTGCAACAGACTATTGCGTCCTTGTGGATCTAAAATAATCTCTGCTGTACCTGTACCAACTGTGCCGTAACCTAGTAAACCAATCTTAAAAGCCACAACTTACACCCTGACTGTACCCGCATGAAGTGAATGCCAGTCCATCATATCAGGAACAGGGTTCAACAATGAACAATGAACTGTGAACAATGAGCAATTACTAATCAATTGCTCATTGATAATTGGCGATCGCTTAAAGTGAATTATCCCCGTTAAATTCATTCAACCAGCAATTTTAGCCAAAGTCTGTTGTAAGCGAGTTTTATCAGCACCTAATTGATTGAGTAGCAACCAGGTTTGAGTCAGATCGGGACCGTGTAGCTCTCCTGTAAGACTAGCTCTGAGCGATCGCATTACCAAACCTTTTTTAACTTTTTGGCTTTTAGTCACCTGTTTAATTAAGGCTTGAGCGTCTTCTTCCGTAAGTGCGTCAGTATTATTAACACCTGCCACTATTTCACTAACTACCTCCAACACTCCTGTTTGTTGGAGTAAATCCATCGCTTCATCGCTGTATTCCACTGTGTCAGCAAAAAATACGCTAGTTTCTTTGATCACATCAGTCAAACGGTTAAGAGTCGGCGCAGTTAAAGCAGTTAAATTTTCTAGCCAAGAGCGATCTTTACTGGCGATGTTATAGCCAGCCTCTTGCCAGTAAGGAATTAAAAGATCGGTCAATCGATCAGTAGGCATTGCATGGAGATACTGACTATTAATCCAATCTAGTTTGTCCCAGTCAAATTTAGCCCCAGCTTTATTAACCCGATCCAAATCGAATTCTGCTGCTGCTTCTTCTAAAGTAAAAATCTCTTTAGTTGAATCAGGAAAAGTCCAGCCTAACAAAGTCATATAGTTAACCAATGCTTCAGGTAGAAAACCCATTTTACGAAAATCATCAATGGAGGTAACACCGTCTCGCTTCGATAACTTACGTCCATCTTGATTTAGAATTAGAGGACTGTGGGCAAATATAGGAATTTCTGCCTCCAAAGCTTCATAGAGTAAAATCTGTTTTGCAGTATTTGCAATGTGATCTTCGCCTCGAATTACGTGGGTAATCTGCATATCAATATCATCAACTACCACCGCCAGATTATACAAAGCCTGTCCATAAGGCTCATCATTCTCGGCTGCACGGGCGATCACCATATCTCCACCCAAATCGCTACCCTGCCAGCTTACAGAATCCCTGATAACATCTTGCCATATTATCTGGCGATCGCCATCTATTTTAAACCGAATTACTGGCTTGCGTCCTTGCGCCTCAAATGCTTGTTTTTCTTCAGTAGTCAAATTACGATGACGATTATCATAGCCTGGAGCTTTGCCTTGTGCCTTTTGAGTTTCTCGCATCTCGTCCAATTCTTCTGGAGTGCAGTAACAAGGATAGGCTAAACCTTTATCTAGCAAAGTTTGTACGGCTTGCTGATATTGCTCTAAACGTTGAGTCTGAAAAAAAGGTCCTTCGTCCCAGGTTAAGCCTAGCCAGGTTAGTCCTGACATGATATTTTCCGTATATTCAAGACGCGATCGCGCTATATCTGTATCTTCAATTCTAAGAACAAAAGTTCCTTGATGATGACGAGCAAATAGCAAATTAAATACCGCTGTTCGCGCTGTACCAATATGTAAATTACCTGTTGGTGAAGGCGGAATCCTTACTCTTACACTCACAAAATACCTCTTGTCGGAAACTAATGTTTGTCTATGAACCGTATTTTATTGTAGCGAGATTGGGTAATTCTCAGACGCTTAATGTAGATTAGCTTCGTTCTGAAAAATGTTGCCTCGGCAAAGAGTAGTGGTTTATTAAAAAGCTTTTAGTTTTTAGCTATTAGCTATTAGCCTTGGTTTAACTTCTCCTAAAGGATGTATCCTAATAAAAGCCAAATTATGTATAAGACTCCAGCACCTTCTTCTAAGAAGCGATCGCCTGATCTAAAACTCGAATACTTTCTTAACTAGACGTTATTAGCTGTGATCGTAATTGACTATTTTGACAAAAAATAAAATATTAATACAGCAGCAGTTTACTTAAATTAATCTCGAGATCGGGAAAAACTTGAGGTGTAATTGTACCCGATCGGTATTCAACAATTTGTAAATAGATACCGTTTTGTGGTTGAGTATGGACGATTAGCTTTTTGTTCTTTAGATCGATTACCCAATATTCAGGTATACCGTTGCGAGCATAAGTGATGATTTTTTCTTCGAGATCTTTTTTTAAAGTCCTATTAGATACCTCGATCAGCAGATAGATATTCTGAGGAAAAGGATGGTGTTGACGATAAATAGTTGTGGGCAGTTGAACGATCGCAATATCTGGTTCTGGTTCGCTATTATCCAAGGTAATTGGATGGGCATCTCTAATATGTGCTTTTCCCTGAAGCAAGTTTCTTAGGTAATCACTGACTGATTGATTTGTATAGCTGTGTTCAATTCCTTCAGGACTCATTTCAACTATATTTCCTTCTAGAAGTTCGACAGGCTTTCCTTCTAATACTCCAGAGTCCACTAATTCATGCCATTCATCTATAGACCACTTATAAATAGTTGAAGCCATACTAATTTCGTCTATGAACCATATTTTATTGTAGCCAGATTGGGCAACTTCCATGCAAAGGTGTTAAAGCAATTTATACGTGGTTGGCAAAGCGATCGCCATTTTGCAACTAAGATAGCTAAAATAGCTAATTTAAAATTAATTCAAAGATTAGATAAAGATCTTAGTATTGAGCTGAGTAAACGCTCTAAAGCAGCTTAATCTATTTTAATAATTGTGTTATATTACTGAAGAAAATACTGTATTGGGCGCAAAACAAGAGCATTTTTGCAATTTATATATCTTGATTTATTCTTGGGGACGTAGTCATAATCTATATGTTGACCGCAAATCGTGGCACGAGAAAAATAGAGTGCTGCACGGTTTCGTTATCTATCTGAAGTAAGTCAAGATCTAACCACTGTACCAGCGTCCGATTATAACTATTGAGGTTGACGAGTTGCTAAGTTAAGCTTAGGTAAAATTCTCGTAATAGACCGTTTAACCATAGTAATGTAGCTAACTAGAGGATTTAATAGAATATGCAAGTTATCAGCAAAGAAAAGACCAATAGACAAGATTATCAGGTGGCTGATATTTCCCTAGCAGATTGGGGACGTAAAGAAATTTCGATTGCTGAAGGTGAAATGCCTGCATTGATGGCAATCAGAGCTAAATATAGCGCCACCAAGCCCCTGCAAGGTGCAAAAATTATTGGCTGTATCCACATGACGATCCAAACCGCAGTCTTAATTGAAACTTTGATTGAATTGGGAGCCCAAGTACGCTGGTCTTCTTGTAATATCTTTTCCACTCAGGATCATGCCGCTGCTGCTATCGCTGCCGCTGGTATTCCCGTCTATGCTTGGAAAGGTGAAACTGAAGAAGAATATATTTGGTGTATTGAGCAAACTTGCTATAACGCTGATGGTGAACTGTGGGATGCCAACATGATTTTGGATGATGGTGGTGACTTAACTGGTCACATTCATCAAAAATATCCTCAGATGCTGGATAAAATCCATGGTGTTACAGAAGAAACCACTACTGGAGTTCATCGTCTCTGGGAAATGCTTGAAAATGGCGAGTTGAAAATTCCTGCGGTTAATGTTAACGATGCCGTTACTAAAACCAAAAACGATAACAAGTATGGTTGTCGCCACAGTTTAAACGATGC
>JBDKJC010000160.1:0-6988 GCA_039796815.1 Cyanobacteriota bacterium
TTTTCTGAATTAGATCCTAATTCTAAGGCTCGGTCTGAGGCACTAATAATATCTTTCACTTCGGCGATCGCAATATGTTGAAATTTATTGGGGTATTGCTTGATGATGTCTTTTGCGATCGTTATATCTAGTTCTTCCTGCTGCTTTGTTCTAATTAAGTAACTTTCACTATCACTCTGCTTTGTAGCCTCTTCGCGAACAAAGGAGCCAAATAGTCCTACTTCTATTACGCCAAACAATTTGAAATTTTCAAGGTTATCCCTAATTACTTGCATTATCTCTGCTTTAATACGCACTACAACAGGAGTCACTTGGGGAATATCGCTTTCTTTAATTATTGACATTGCTTTTTTTCTTCTCTAATAATCTGTTTTTCTTTGGTTTTATTATTCTAAAATTTCCTTCACATGTTCTGCTTTTCCCAGTCTGTTTCCAAGCTCAATTTGTTTCCTTAATTCTGGCAATTCAACTTTAACTGGCTCTTTAAAATGGGGAAAGTGTGGAGAAGAACGAAAATACGGAATTTGTGACACAAAAGCTAAGGTAGCTTGGGGCGAAGTGACACCGAAGTAAAGAGCTACCATTTCGCATTCTTCTAACGAGCAATTAAACTCTTTGAGCAAAGTTAATATTGGTGCTGGCAAGGAAATAGTTCTCTTTTGCCCAAGCGAGTACCATGCTTCTCTACCTGAAAGCAAATCTTCTCGGCTGTAAACTGTAGGATCTCCGCTATTTAGAGATATTTCCAGTAGCTTTTGCTCGGTATCCGACAAGGGTAAAGATAATTGCTTGTCTTTGGCTATTTTAACTGTTTTTGAACTCGATCTTTCTTTAGGGTAGCAAGAGCGATCGACTCTTTTTTTCGGTATTGGTGGCAGATAAGGCAGCAGAGGTACTTCTTGACCTTCCAAGCAGCCAGAGCGATACGTAACCTTTTCCACACTGGTCTCTTCAACGCGAACTTTACCCATTTTGGTTAGTTCTAGTCGAGTCAGGTAGCAAACCGTAGCAATTTTATTTTCGGGCTGGTTTAGTTCCAATTCCCAAGTCAGATAAACGTCGCGATATCCGCAGGTGCGATCGATAACTTTAATTTGCTTGCTCGGTTGTTTACTTTGCCATAAGTTAATTGTAGCTTTATGGCGTTTATTCAATCTAACTTTTGACATTATTTTGTTTTAACGTTGATAAATTTACAGTTAAAACAAGTTTTTATAGGTGACATACTGATTTTTTAAATCTATTTGTCTTTTTTGCTGAAAGCAAAAACTACCTATTAGTTATGTTGATTTCTGACTCGTAAAAATCACCAATTTGCTTTATTTTAAAATTTCCAAATAACGCTGCAACAAATGCCTGAGCTAAAGTTAAATCATTTAATTTAGCTATTTTCGGTAGAGTATTCACTTCTGGATATAATTGCAAATGTCGATCTACTAAATCGATCCAGACTTCAATATTCTCATCATGAGCCAGCGTAAAAATTTCCGATTCAATTAAATCTTCTGCTAGCTCCTCTAAAGCCTCTTGTACTGATAAAAATTTAATCGATCTAGTTGTCTCACGCTGATAATCTGCTTTGGGCTGAGGCTGAAGGTATTCAAGCATAAAGTTAGTACTAATGCTCTGCTGAGTAAGTGATTTTATAAAATCACTAAAACTGCAATCTATTTTAGTGTCTATTTCATCAACTTCTGTTTGCTGTGAGTTTTCTAGTAAAGCATTTGCTTGGTCAAGAATCTGTTCGCTGATGAAATAGATAAGTTCCCCAGAGCGTCTGAGTTTTACCTCATCCCGAATGCAGGCGCACTGAACAGTGTCCACCTGTTTAATTAATTGAGCGAAGGAAAGATTTGGCAAAACTACATATAAAAATTGAGTTGGTTTTTAATCAGCAATATTTTTCCTCTTGATAATCAGATTTTCTCACAGAATTTCAATTAAAGCTCTAGCAGATACGCATTTTTTTTGCTTTGAGTGTTATGTTAGTTCTAGCTAATGTTATTAACAAATATAGCTAGAACTAAATTTACTCAAAAATCTTGTTAGTAACAACCTCCTCAATCGAAGTAGCTCCAATACTTTCTATTGCCTTTGCTAGTAGTTCAGCAGCTTTTTCAATCTGAGTTTTAAGTAAGAGAATTCTATTTCGGCGTTCAATTCCCGACCGACCTAAGATATTTCTGGGGTCTGTATCGCTAGAAAGATGGAGTACTTTTACGTATGACTCTTCTTGCTGAGGAGGAAAAACAGCTTCTTTGCTAGTTAGTTTATTGTATTGGTACGTTGCGTAGGGGCGCTTAACTAAATAGCGATGCGCTTCTACTCCTGGTGGAGCAACATAAGAAGATGTTAATTCAGCGATCATTTCTTGGCACTGAGCTATACGAGCTATTAAATTAACAGTAGATTCCTCTACGGCAATAGTTTCAGCAGTTTGAGGACAACCGCGATCGTTTAATAGTCTTTGTGCTGCTCTTTGTGGAGACATCATTACAGTCTGGACGATACGACGATTGTTTTCCATTCTGGCTGCATATAGTTCAGCCTGTTCTTCTTCTGTTAGCTGAATTATCGTTCCACAAACTAGTCGATTTGGGCAATTTTCAGCCGTAAGTCCTGGCTGTAGCAGCATTGAGGCGCAAGAAAATCCATAAGAGCAGATTTTGGGCATGATTATTATTTAAATTTACTTGTATTACTTGTTACTTGTACTTTGTTTTTAGTTCTAGCTAAGTTATTATTATAATCTAGCTAGAACTATTTTTCAGCACGTAACATAATAATTAGACTTTAATAGCATTCTGGGCAATCATCAGGATTAAGCCAATAAATCAGTCCAAAACAATCAATTTCATACTCGGTTTCTAAATGGACTAGAAGTTTTTGAACATATTCTTCAAGTTCTGGCTGTCTTAGTCCTTGGGTATGCTGGGGTAACATTTGGTGAGATAGCTGATTACCTTGGTAAATCTTAAGAGCGATCGCATGAACAGATTGATTCTCTTTGCCGTAAACCTCTAGTTCTGCTCGATACGCTTCAGGTAAGATCGGCTCTATGCTTTCGATGCCCTTTTTTCTAGCCGAGTTTTGGCGACGTTTGGCGTTAACTTTACCTGGATTTCTTAAACGACCTCGTTTGATCCGACAGTTGTGACCGATATAGCATTCAGGATGCTTTGCTTTAGCCTCATCCTCTGTGCGGTAATTCCTGGCACAATAGAGACATACTGGATTAGCTTTCCTGCCCATTATCCGAGTCAATAAGATCTTTTAGTGAGAGAGGGAATTGCCCTTTTTTAACCATCTTGGTAAACGCACTATAACAGTCTTTTTTGTCCCCTTGTTTCCTAGGAAATCCTAACCAGAGAATAATGATTACCTTTTGCTGGGAAAATACCTTAAAGAAAAGTCGGTAGCGACTAGGCAATCCCATCTTTTTTAAACGACTGTATTTGTCTAAGGGTTTCCTCAAAGCAAAATATGAAGCCAGAGGATCGGTCGGTATTTTCTCTTCAATCCCAACGGTAAGAGCTTTAAATAGCTTAACTTGTGAATGTCGAACAAAGTCTTTTTGAGGCAAACGTGAACGTAGGGATTTTACTAAATCGAGTAATTGCTGCCACTGGTCATTGAATAAAGGATGAAATAAAATAGTCCATCCATTAATCTTCATCGATTTCAACCCCAATTAATAATTTATTTGCCTCTTGACTCATGTTTTCTGTATAAGCAATAAGAGACTCAGGTTCTTCAACAGCAGATTTCATTAAAAAGTCCAGAAATAAACTCATCATCACATCGTCTCTATCTTCAGCTGTTTTCTGAATAGGTTTCAAACGAACCAGCAAGGTATTCTCATCTAAAACTTCAACATGACCACTAGCACCAACTAGCTCTGGGTGATCTCTGGAGAATGCGCGTGGTAAGCGATATCCATCTTGATTTCCAATTTTGGCAGGAGAGACTGGGTAATTGTTGTTTGAACGAGAGGGGGACGCGGGTTTCTCACGCTCGTCAAATCGAGTTTTTGAGTTGTTAGACATTAAATTAAAGTGACTTTAAGTTTGTTACTACAATTTATTATAACGTTATTAGAAACCGATTATGTGACGCTTTTGGTATCAAAATCAAATAATAGCGTATCAATTGCATATCAATTAATAATTGCAGTAACAAATAAATAGTTAAGTGTTTATGATATAAGCATTTTACTCAACTATTTATCTACTTCTACATCTGATTAGAGAAATAATCGGTGGTAAAGCAACATTCAATTTTAATTATTTTATATGCTCATACATCCCATACACAAGTTATAATTTGAGCATGAATTTATGGAAATGCAGGCGTTGAAAAATACTATTATCAGAAAAGTAGAGATTTCCAAGTCGAAGGAAGAGGCAGGTACGGCAATAATCAAACAGATAGAAAACTTGATTAATGCTGCTGAACCCGAAGATTTAGTAAAGCTTCAAAAATCCTTAGAACCTAAAGTAGTTTCCCCCCAGGAACGAGAATTAGTGAAGAAAATCTTAGGGAAAGACTACGTTGAATCAAGTCCCAGTAGATTATTAGAATTACAACTTGCCAATCTTCAACGTTATTATCAGCGTCGTCGCAAATTATTGGCTGATAGCATTACCTCGACCAAAGTAGCGGAATTATTAGGCTGTGAAAATAGATCGACAGTTCGCGATCGCCGAATAGCCAAGAGAATATTAGGACTTAAGGATTCGGGAGTTTACAAATATCCGCTCTGGCAATTCGATCCAGATGGAGATGACGGGGTAATTGATGGTTTGACCAAAGTTTTAGCTGCATTAGATGTTTCTGACTTTACCAAGCTCAATTGGTTGTGTAAACCTCATTTGGCATTCGACGGGAAGACTCCAGTTGAAATGTTAAAACAAAAAGAAATAGAGGCGGTAGTAATCGAAGCAAGAGCAGTGGGCGTGGCGCAGTAATGGTTGTTGTCCGTCTACCTCCACCTACGGGTGGTATTAGTCCTCAATATATAAATATGAAAAGTGGTGAAGAATTAATCAGAATCTTCGACCCGACTCAATATGGTGCTAAGGCTAGTAGCTTTCGCAATTATGGTCCAATTAGTAGATTCGATCATCATCGAGAATATCCTAATAAAATCGATCCAGATCGGAGTGTTATTTATGCAGGACAGACTTTATCTTGCTGCTTAGTAGAAGTATTTGGCGATGGCGATGTAATAGAATTGAAGCAACAACAAATAGCTTTTTTAACTTTAACAACTAGTTTGAAGCTACTAGATTTAAGAGGTTCGGGGGCGATGGGGGCTGGTACGGTTGCTGCTATTTCAGCCATCACCCAAAGAGACATTTCACAGGCATGGGGAAGATGTTTTTATGAAAATTATCAATTATATGGCGCAATAGAAGGATTAATTTTCAGCGGAGCGCATAATTGTGAGGATGTTGTAATGCTTTATGAACGAGCGAAACCAAAAATTGAGTCGGCAAAGGTGCAGGTGATAAATCTAAATCATCCAGATTTTTTAGAACGAATTTTAGAAACCGCTGAAATTCATGGATTAGTAGTTAATTGAACGTAAAAAAGTGGAAATAAACATTATTCCTGCCGAACCAGAACGATTGTGCCTCAGTACACAACCAGTTAAAGCAAAAGCGCACGGTGTCGTAGTACTGGATGATAGCGTGAAGCGAAGTGAAACCCTCAAGGATTCGCATATAGTCCCCTGTGTAGATTATGTCGAACAAGTCTTTGCTGAATTTTTAGAGATGGAGGTAGGAGATGGTGCAGCTTCATCCGACACCATTAGATCTTACCTATCTCAAAGCAAACAGTACTTCGCTTGGTGCAAAGGTAATCTAATTCCCATTCTCGAAGCAGATAAAGATGATGTCAAACTCTATCGCCAATACTTGATAAACCAAAATTATACTGTCGGCACCATTGCCAATAAACTGAGTGTGGTTAATTCGCTTTACAAAGCTGCCCTTCATCGTAGACTGATAGCCATCAATCCTGCTGTTGGTGTAAAAGCCCCCACCGAAAGAATCGATCCCGCTAGTAATATTTCCTACTTAGAGCTAGATGAATTGGAACTGTTGTTAGGTGAGATTGAGTCTCAACTGAACCAGGCAAAAACCAACAAACAGCGATTACCGATTCTGCGCGATCGCGTTCTTATAGGTATCATGAGTTTAGAAGGAACTCGCACTGTTGAACTACACAAGCTGAAGGTAAATGAAATAGTACGTCAGGGTAAGAAAACGGGACTACAGGTGTCGGCTAAACGTGCCAGTCGAATCGTGCCTCTTACCGATACTCTTACCAAGCAGCTAGAAGAATATCTAGTAATGAGACGAACGGTGTTGAGACGCAAGGTTAAGCCAGAAGATTATGTTTTTGTTTCGCTTTCAAACAACAGTAAAAATCAGCAATTATCTAGAAGAAGTATACGAGCTATTGTCGATCGCTATTTAATTGCTACTGGGTTAAAGTATAAAGAGGGAAGAACCCTCTCTGCTCATAGTTTGCGTCACACCGCAGGAACTCAAGCATTGAGAGCGGGTGCGGATTTACGTCAGGTACAAGATCTGTTGGGTCATGCCGATCCCAGAACTACTTCTATTTATGCTCATGTTGGCGATCGCTGGGAATATAATCCAGGAGCAGCAGTTGAAGAAAAACTTAATAATCATCGAAATTGAAGGCAACCGTAGCTATTGGGGTTTGAGTAGTAACTGATACTGCTGACGAACTTAACATAAGACCCCGAAGGGTGATCGCTAGAATTGAGAAATTTAGTGTCGCGAAATGACTTAAATTGAGCTTATAGAGCAGAATAAATGTTCAACGGAGTCATTGATTATGGTTTTATATGAAATACAAAAAAGAACGCTACAAATAAAGGAGTAGAAATACATAGATTAGGAAAAGTCATGAGTGGAGTAATCAAAATAGAAATTTCAGAAACAGTTGATGA
>JBDKJC010000161.1:0-6986 GCA_039796815.1 Cyanobacteriota bacterium
AAACACACTTGAAATTGACTACCTTTGCCGATCTCACTCTTAAGATTGACAAAGCCATCGTGGTTTTTGACGATGCCGATCGCGGTAGAAAGTCCTAAACCAGTACCTTTGCCCGATCCTTTGGTCGTAAAAAAGGGGTCAAAAATGCGCTCTTTAATTTCTTCAGGTACACCACAACCCGTATCCGATACAGTGATAACTACATAGTTACCAATTTTTGCCTCCAAGTTCTTTCTAACGTAGTTTCGATCAAAAAATTGATTGTCAGCAGCAATAGTTAAAATACCTCCATCAGGCATGGCATCACGAGCATTAACACACAGGTTTATTAAGACCTGATATATTTGGGTGGGATCTGCCGAAACTGTCCAAAGCTCTGAAGTCCTTCGATCGCTGATGATTTTAATCGAATTGGGAAATGTTTCTTTGACAATATGTTCGATTTTTTTGAGTAAATTTTTTAGCTGTAGAACAACTCGCTTTTCAGGCTTTCCCTGGGCAAATAAGAGAATTTGTTCAACTAATTCTGTACCGCGTTTAGCGTTATCTGTGATGATTTCTAACATCTGCCTATTTTTTGCATTTAGATTTGGAAGTTGGAGAGGAAGCAATTGAGCGAATCCGATAATTGGTGTCAAGATATTATTGATGTCATGAGCAATACCGCTGGCTAGAGTACCTATGCTTTCTAAGCGTTGCACCCGATAAAATTGTGCTTCGAGTTGTTTTTTCTCAGTAATGTCAGTATCAACGGTGAGGATCGATTTTGCTTGTCCAGCTTCATCTCGCACTAAGGTCATTCTGCTACTGACGAGCGCTTCTTGACCAGACTTGGTTAATTTTTGTAATTCTCCTTGCCACGAACCAACTTCGAGGACAGTTTTAATAGCTGCTTGGATCTCAAAGGAACTTGGGTGGCACATCAGTTCGCTGGTTTTCTTGCCAAAGGTTTCTGCTACTGTCCAACCATATAAACGTTCTGCTCCAGAGTTCCAAAATAAGATCCGATGTTCTAGATCGCGGACATAGATAGCATCAGAAGCGATATCGAGTAAAGCTGCCTGTTCGCGGATTTTCTGTTCTGCGCTTTTGCGATCGCTAATATCTGTTACAAATCCTTCTAAAAATACAAGTTCGCCGTCTTTTGTATAAATTCCTTGTCCGCGTTCCCAAACCCATTTTTGAGTTCCCGATTTAGTAATAAGGCGATATTCACATTCATAGAGCTTGTGGGCTGCGATCGCTTGCTGAATTTTCTCCCAAACCCACTTAGCGTCATCTGGATGGATATCCTTTCCATAAGAAATAGTGCGCTCAAGCAGATATTCTTCCTGCTTATATTCACTGATGGCAAAAACACCTTGACTAATAAATTCTGGGGTGTAATTGCGATCGTTAGCAACTCTATACACATAACCAGGTAGATTATTGATCAATGTAGACAGTCTCCGCTCACTTTCCTGGACTGCTGCTTCTGCTTGTTGGCGTTCTTTGATTTGCTGTTGTAATTGTAAATTTGCTTGAACTAACTTTGCCGTGCGTTCCGCTACTCGTATTTCTAACTCGGCTGTATAAACTTGCATAGCTGACTCTGCCTGCTTGCGAGCGTTTAGCGTAGCTTGTTTTTCCCGCACATTTTCAATCACCAGACGCAGACTCTCTGGTATGAGATCTTGTTTAATTAAATATTCAGCAGCACCATCTTTCATCGCCTGTACTGCTATCTGTTCATTGCCCTGACCTGTTAACATTACAACTGGAAAATTAGCTTGTCCAAACTGAATTTTCAATCTGTCTAAAAACTCTAATCCATTCAGATCTGGCAGTAAGTAATCTAGCAAAATTATATCAGGAAACTTCTGCCTACATAATAAAAGAGCCTCTTCTCCAGTCTCGGCTTCTAAAATGCTATAAGAGTGATGTCGATTGTGGGATAAGTAGCGACGGTAAGTTATTCGATCTTCCAGACAGTCATCAACAAGCAAAACTGTTTGCGTGGTCAGATTCATATTTTTACCTCTGATTTTTACTAAAAACACAGAAATTTTATCGCTCCTCAAACCCCAATCATTTAAACCAGAATGTAGTTACTTTTAAACTAAATTTTGACTATTTGACTAAAATATGCTGAGCCTATTATTTCAGTATAGAACTCATTAAGGATCTTTTTTGAGCCAGGATCTACGCAGAGTTTATTTCTTCTCTCTATGATGAGTGCGATCGCTATGTAGCAAAATAGAGTTTAGACTAAAAAGTTGTTGCTTTAATTTCTGCTTCAGTTATTTCTCTTAAGCGTACTTCATCCCGCTGAGGATCGGCGTGGGTTACCTGCATTCCCATCCTTTCCCCTAAAGTTACAGGGCGATCAAAGCGGTGGGGCAATTCCATACCCAGATCTTCAATTAGAATCAAGCCTAAATCTTCGTCTTGTCTGAGCCAACGTAAAACAACTACATCCCACACACATTTAGAATTACGTCTCAGATATTCTAATCCCCAGTAGCGGTTTGTTTGACGCTCGACTAAGGTTGCTTCATAAGATGAGCTTCCAACGCTGTAGACAATCTCTTGAAGTTCTTCACGGGAGAAAGGTAATTCTGCCCCTTGGAGGTGAGCCTTAATTTGGAAATGGGAGAGCAAGTCTGTATAGCGACGAATAGGCGATGTTACTTGAACATAACTTTCTAAGCCCAAACTGGCATGGCGAATTGGAGACATGCTCATTTCGCTACGAGGCATACAGCTACGGATAGCGCAAAAACGTGTAGGACCAGCAGGTAACTGGAGTAATTCTTCTTCGGGTGGTAATTCTGGTTGCGGTTGACCTCTATAGGGTAGAGGTAAATTGTTTTCTGTGCCGTATCTGCCTCCAATTTGACCAGCTAAAATCATCATTTCAGCCACTAACTGACGGGAAGGAGAGCTATCAATCAGTTCAATAGTTACTTCTTCATCCTGAACCTTAATGATCGACTCAGGCATTTTAATCTGAATTGCTCCTTGGTCTTTGCGCCAGCTTCTTCTCAGATAAGAACTTTTGGCTAGATCGGCAATCTCAGGTTCGTTCTGTACTCCTAGCTGCAACATCTCATCTACATCATCATAGGTAAGACGGTAAGTAGGTTTGATCGAACTAGGGTGTATTTCGTACTCTTGAATACCTCCAAATTGATCTAAAATAACCCCAAAGCTTAGAGCAAAGCAGATTTTTCCTTCAACTAAGCTCATTGGTCCTGTAGCCAATTCTGGAGGAAACATAGGAACCATTCCTGTAGGCAAGTACAGGCTGGTACTGCGACGACGAGCCTCTAGATCTAATTCGTCTCCTGGAACGACCAGACGAGTAGGATCGGCGATATGAATCCAGATTTTAGCCGTACCGTCTGTTAGATATTCAACGCTCAAACCATCGTCAATCTCGGTGGTACTTTCATCGTCAATTGTACAAACTTTAAGATGAGTCAGATCTAAACGATTATCATTAGCTTCGGCAGAATCAGATTGAAGACGAGGTTGAACCACATCAAGCACCTTTTTAGAGAACGTTGTTGGATAAGAGCTACGACGCAAAAATAGATTTTCGTGCCTACTCCACCATCCTATATCTACTAGTAGTTGCCAAGCTCCTTGAGCATCAAAATTTCTGTCTGCTGCTTGTAATATTTCTTGAGCTAGTTTCCCAGTGTTATTTCCTCCAAGAGCTACTTTTTCGATCGCTTCTAACCTTAAGCGATCGCTTTCACTCCATTGAATCTTTTCCCCTGCTAACGCCTGTTTGAGATGAACAATAAACTGAGTTTTTTCCGATTCTTTTTCTGCTTGAACTTCTAGCTGATGCTTAATCTCTTCTACTTGAGCAGCAGGACGAGGCTCGTAATGTTCAGATTTTTGCTTGAAGTAAATTTTGTCCTGACTCAAAAGACAATGAGCTGCATAACAAGCTTGAGGACTTTGATCGGAAAATAATAACTCCGCCATTTGTTGTGGGGTGACGGTATCATTATCTTCAATTAACATTTCCCAGGCAATTTCTAAGCTGCTAGGGTCTAAATAAGACTCAACTGCTGCCAGAAAGCCCTTAATTTCCACAGGCTCATAAGTACCTTCAACGGTGTAATCAACTCGTTGGGGGCGTACCTTGTGGGACTGTCCCCCTGCATCAACTACGATCCAGTCCTTTTTTCCTTCTGGTCTGTCGGCAACTGCAAGACGACGTTCTCCTTGCACTCTGAATTCAATCAGCTTTCCTTGTTCCACCAGCTTTGTACTCGATTGCTTACAACATTATCTTACAGTCTACTTTTTGCTGGCTGATTATTTCCACCGAACTATAAAAATAGTGTTTTCTTTAACCTTCTGCATTCACAAAAGGCAATAAAGCGATCGCTCTTGCTCTTTTAACCGCTACAGTTAAATCTCGCTGCTGTTGAGCGGTTAAACCAGTAATACGACGAGGTAAGATTTTGCCTCGCTCGGTAATAAATTTACGGAGCAATTCAATATCTTTGTAGTCGATTGGATCGCTAGGTTTGATGGGGGAGAGACGCTTACGATAATATGCCATGATTGGAAATTACTAAATTACTTTGATTACTTAATTTAATTACTTGATTTCTTTATGAACAGTGTGAGTGTTGCAATGAGTACAGAATTTCTTTAGTTCCATTCTGCCAGTGGTATTGCGACGATTTTTCATGGTGGTATAACGAGATACCCCAGGGGAACGTTTGTTGGTGTTGGTGCGACACTCGGTACATTCCAATGTGATAACGATACGAACGCCTTTCTTGCTTGCCATAACTTTTGCTCAGGATTACTTGTGCGTGTATTTATCTTGACACGCAGCTTACTATCTTCGCATATTCCGCTGGATTTGACCAAATATTTTTTTTAGTCTTAAATCGAGGGAGAAACCTCTTTCCGTCTGAATCACCAAAGTCTCAGCTACACGGTCATGAAATGCTAAATTATTCTCTTCATCTGTCACAGCCAACGAGCAATCAATGAACAAAGGAGCTAGAAGTAACAGCATCGATAAACCATTACTAAAATTGATCTGTAAGCCAGCGATCGCCAAAGCTGAACCACAGCCAAGAATCAGTTCTCTCTTTCCTAAAGCCATCAGATCGGGTAAACGCAAAAAGCGCGCATCGATTACTTGAGTATCTACTGCCCAACGCCCTAGACTTTGACCCTGATTTTTCTCGGCAATTATTACACGACAGATGAGCCAGGTAAACAAAAATACCACCCATTGAAGCAATAAGTTAGAAGCAAAAAAAGCACTGATAAACCAAATACTCAAAAAGTCGATCGCAAATGCCCCAACTCTTCTATCCATAGGTACTTTAGGATATCTTCTTAAATTAGATTTAGGTTTGTCATCGTCATACATAAGATGTACGTTTGATTCTCATAAAAATATAAACTAGACTTGTTGCGAGTTTTTAGCCTCCAGCTTAAGGCTATTAGCAATATTATTCTAACTTTTGAACGCTATAACCATCAGTATATTGATGCCAAAAGCTTTAAAATAGTTGCTTATTGCCGTCAATATAACAATCCTCTTTTTTAAGAAGAGGTAACTGCTCATTGTTCATTGCTCATTGCTCATTGCTCATTGTTGAATTTATGTTGCCAGTTAAAGAAGCTGAATCAATCATTCTCAATTTAGTTAGAAGTCTAGATGCTAATCAAGATTTAGAAATAGTCGAACTAGAAGCTGTCAACGGTAGAATTGTCGCTCAACCTGTGACTGGCAAACTGGATATTCCTCACTGGGATAATTCGGCGATGGATGGTTATGCAGTGCGTTATCAAGACGTACAAAACTGTAGCCCAGAACAACCAGTAACTTTAGAGATCGCGACCGAAATTGCCGCAGGCGATCGCCCGCAAGCTGAGATCGCATCAGGACAAGCTGCCCGCATCTTTACTGGGGCAATGTTACCGCCAGGAGCAGACACGATTGTGATTCAAGAGAATACTCAAAGAACAGGCGATCGCCTGGAAATTGTTCAAGCACCAGAATTACAAGCATATGTGCGCCATCAGGGGGCTTTTTATCGAGCGGAAACACCCTTACTAGAGCCAGGAATCAAAATCGGAGCAGCAGAAATTGCCGTGTTAGCTACTGCTCAATGTACTCAGCTACCAGTTTATCGTCGCCCTCGAGTGGCGATTCTCTCGACAGGAGATGAATTAGTTACACCAGAACAAGCTTTGCAGCCAGGACAAATTGTTGATTCTAATCAGTATGCTTTAGCTAGCTTTGTGGCAAACAACGGAGGAATCCCAATCGAGCTAGGCATTATTCCTGATGATCCGCAACAATTAACCACAGCGATCGCTCAAGCGATCGCCTCAGCCGATTTGGTTTTATCAACAGGAGGGGTATCTGTTGGTGACTATGACTATGTGGATCGTATTTTGACAGAATTAGGCGGTACGCTGCACATTCGGAGTGTAGCTGTAAAACCTGGAAAACCCTTGACCGTAGCTACTTTTGCCCACAATAACTGTCTGTATTTCGGCATTCCAGGTAATCCCGTATCAGCACTGGTTAGTTGCTGGCGTTTTGTGCAACCTGCCCTCAAGAAACTTTCTGGACAAGCAAACTATCAACCCCGCTTTGTTAATGCTACAACTCGCCATAATTTAACAGCAGGAGGCAGCAGGGAAACTTATCTTTGGGGACAATTACATTTAGCCAATGGCAATTATGAATTTAATTTAGCTGGGGGTAGTCATAGTTCGGGGAATTTAATCAATCTGGCACAAACTAATGGACTGGCGATCGTACCTGTTGGTCAAAAATTAATTACAGCAGGGGAATTAATTAAAGTTATGCTGCTCGATTAACTAACTACTCTAGAAATTTCTCTTTAATATTGCCAGGAAAAAAGCTATTATGATAAATCGTGAGTTTTTATATTAGCCATGAATGCTGAAGCAATTATACGTTCGATAGAATCGGAACATCTCAA
>JBDKJC010000162.1:0-6959 GCA_039796815.1 Cyanobacteriota bacterium
TAAATTAATAATCAATAAATTACAATTTAGATTAATAATACATTAAAATGAGTTTAATTCACCGTTAAGTAATTTTAACTACGATCTAGATTGAAATCGCCAGAAAATAATAGAAAATAATATTTTAAAAAAAACTTCCCTACAACAATTCTTAGATTTTTATCAGCCTTGCTTATTTTTGTAAAAGTAATTTTGTTACACTTTATACCAATTTGCCAAAGTAGCTAAAGATATAAAACAATTTATATCTTTAGTTTGATAAATGATTTTAATTATCCTAGTATCTGTTTTACCGCCAAGATCACATCTTCAACATCTTTGTCTGTCAACTTAGGTGATAATGGTAGACTCACTGTTTGTCTCCCTATGCGCATTGCATTGGGATAATCTTCGGGTTTCCAACCAAAGGTTTTTTGATAATAAGGATGTTCGGGAATACTCAAGTAATGTACTCCCATGCCAATATTTTCTGCGGTCATGGCGCTGAGAAAGTCGTCGCGGCTAATTCCTGTTTTTGCTTCATCAATCAAAATAGTGAATAAGTGGTAACCATGCTTGGTGTTTTTTGCTGGTGTTGCAGGCAAACCTAGAGGTAAATCACTAAAAGCTTCAATATATCGTTGCCAAATGGCTTCTCTTCTGTGCCAATATTGTTCTACTCTAGCTAGCTGATGAATGCCGATCGCAGCTTGTAAATCCATCATGTTATATTTGTAGCCACACTCTTCCACATAATAGTGTTTATAGCCATCATCACTAAAACGCTTCCAAGCATCTTTACTCATGCCATGTAATGCTAGGGTTTTAATGCGAGTCGCTGCTGATTGTTGACGAGCGAGGATCATGCCTCCTTCGCCTGTGGTAATATTTTTAGTCACATAAAAACTAAAAGAGCCAAAATCACCAAATGTTCCAGCTTTGCGACCCTCATATTCTGTTTCAATTGCATGGGCGCAATCTTCAACTAACTTAAGGTCGTGGTCTGCAACCAAGGAACAAATCGCATTCATATCGCAAGGTCGACCAGCAAAATGAACAGGCAGTATGACTTTAGTTTTGTCAGTTATCTTCGATTCAATTTGCTCGGGATTAATGTTCATCGTCGCTGGATCTATATCTGCTAATACAGGCGTTGCCCCAGCGTGGATAATAGCGTTGATGGTAGCGCAAAAAGTCAGAGGCGTAGTAATAACCTCATCACCAGGTTTTATTCCAGAAGCCAAGATACTCAAGTGTATCGCTGCTGTACAAGAATTGACCGCAACTGCATAATTTGCATCTTGATAATTTTTAAAGTCTTGTTCAAACTTTGCCACTTTTGGCCCTGTGCCTAGCCAACCAGATGTCATACTAGTAACAACTTCTTGAATTTCTGATATTTCAATAGCAGGAGAACCAAAAACTAAAAAGTTTTCTGGAGAGCGAATTGGAGATTTTTTGGGAGTGATAGATATCATATATCTTTGAGTAACAAAAGTTTTATAAATGAAATACACTACTTTTTATAGTTTCTAATTTTATGGTAAACCAAACTATAAAAAGTATTAATTCCTACTTTTTAAAAAATATTTTGCTTAAATAACTAAGTTACTTAAGTTTTAGTTTTTTAGCTTTGCTTTTATGATTAAAACCAATTTATTTTTGGTAATTGATTAGTTTAGTTATTATTTTCTGAGGTTTTTTAAAGTCGTCCAGATAATATTTCCAACGCGCTCTAAAATTATTGCTTCCGCGATAGGAATGTACAAACTCAGGACGGGATTTTCCATTTTGAGCAACTATAAAGTAAGGTGGTTCTACATAAGGATCGTAGTGAGCGAGAGACATATATTCGACTACATAAGCCCATCTATGATCTTGAGTAATATTAGGAGTTGTGCTGTGGAGCGTAAAAGAGGAAAAAAGAACCACATCTCCAGGTTCAGCCGTAACTAAAATCGGGTTTTGCGGTACTTCATCAGAAACAACTTCATATCCTTGATATTGATAAGGGAAGATTTGTTTGTGCGAACCTGGCTGAAGAAGTAGTCCGCCGTTATTGGCGTTTGATTCAGTTAAAGCTATCCATAATTGATAGTGTGGGTCTTTTAATTTACTATAATTATTGTCTTGATGCCAAGGAAAAGTAGCTGAACCTGGCCCTTTAGCCACAGCTTGATCCCAACGAACCCAAATATCTGGACCAATCACAACTTTTAGGAGATCGATAATTTTTTGCTGACTAATAAACTGCTGGATTTTCTGACTCTGAAAAAAAACACTACTTTTAAAAGTCATTGAACCTTTAGTTAGATCGTCACTTTGATATCTTTTTTGAGAATCTTGGATATCTTTGAGTAAGACCTGCATTTCTGCTGCGGAAAAAAGACCTTTACAGACAAGAAAACCATCTCGGTCAAATGCTGTTTTTATTTCTTTTTCATTCATAGATATAAATAGTGTTTAAAAAGTATTTAAAATTTTGAGTTTTGCTGACTAATTAGTCTCTCAAGATTTATTTTCCTGCTTTCAAACTAACTAATTAACTATACTTAAGTTAAAATTAATTATGACAATAATTAGCATATCGTATAATACAATAAAGTGCGATTTATTACAATTGAGAAATTAATCAAATAATTAATCAAATATTTTACTTTTGCCGCTTTCTAATACCTAATGTCATTATTTACGGTTAAACAGCTTGCTGCGATCGCTATTAGTAAATTTAACTTGAAACCTGATGGCAAGGTCTTCGATCAAAATGATACAGTCCGAAATGAAATCGAACAAAGCCAGTACACCCTAAACCATGAAAGAATTAGCGATCGCCACCTACGGTTTGACTAAGAGATTTGAAGGCCACATTGCAGTTAACGAAATCGAGCTACAAATTAAAGCTGGCGAGGTATATGGTTTAATTGGGCCAAATGGTGCAGGCAAGACAACGTTAATTAGAATGCTGGCAACAGCAGAAGAACCCACCAAAGGCGAAATTTATCTCCATGGCGATCGCCTCTTGCGGGATGATTCTAACCCTGTCTTAAAGCAACGTATCGGTTATCTTCCTGATGATTTCCCTCTCTATGACGATCTAACAGTTTGGGATTATCTAGATTATTTTGCTCGACTGTATCGATTAAAACAGCCAAAACGTAATCTGCGTATTCACGAGGTATTAGAATTAGTCCAGTTGGAAAATAAGCATAAAAGTATTATTTCCACTCTTTCGCGAGGTATGAAGCAGCGTCTGAGCCTCGCCAGAACGATTATTCACGAACCAATCCTTTTGCTTTTAGATGAACCAGTTTCAGGTTTAGACCCCATCGCCAGGCAGCAATTTCGGCAGATTATTAAAGTTTTACAAGAAGCGGGAATGACTATTTTGATTTCGTCCCATGTTTTGAGCGATTTAGCCGAACTCTGTACTTCAGTGGGGATAATGGAGTTGGGCTTTTTAGTTGAAAGTACTTCTTTAGCCGAATTATATCAAAGGTTATCTCGTCAACAAATAACTCTAGCTACTTTGGGTAAGATGGAGATATTGCAACAGAAACTGAATCAAAATCTTTTAGTAAATACTTGGGAGATGATCGCGGATAATCGTCTTAAGATTGATTTTAAGGGAGGAGAATCAGACTGTGCAGAACTATTGCGATCGCTTGTCCTGGCGGATATTCCCTTAATCGAATTTCATCAAAGCCAAGAAGATCTCGAGTCGATCTTTCTGAAACTAGGACATCAACAGACTTCTTAGATAAACCAAGATTATGAAACAAAACATCAGACTGTTTAGCGCCCCAAGTTTTTTCTGGTCAAAGCTTTTAGACAGTAATCCACAGTTGTTTCGCGAGCTTCAAGGCAAGCTAAAAACCAGAAATGTGGTCATGGCTGCGGCAAGCGCTGTAATCATTCAGTTCATGGCAGTTATTTTTCTCTTAGGGCAACTACCAGATAAGAAACTAGAATGGACTGAGTGTGGTCGCTATGGCTTGGCTCTAGTCTATCAAGAGTATAGTAATCAAGTTTGTTATGCTCAAAATGAGGCTGGCAGTTGGGTAATTAATTGGCAGCTATGGTGGCTAGATTTATTTATCATTCTCAGTATTACTAGTATTTTTGCTTTGCTAGTAGTTGGTACTTATCTGCTGATTGCTGACACGGTTCAGGAAGAATCTAGAGGCACACTTAACTTTATTCGTCTTACCCCTCAATCGGCTGGCAGTGTTCTACTCGGCAAAATTTTGGGTGTCCCAATTTTAGTTTATACGGCGATCGCTCTATTATTACCCTTACATCTAGTGGCAGGATTACAGTCCCACATTCCCTTGGGTTTAATTCTGGCTTTCGATCTGACAGTTGTGGCTAGCTGTGCTTTTTTTTATTGCTTGGCGTTGCTGTGGAGTTTGCTCGATCTCGGCGTATCTGGTTTCAAATCCTGGTTTGCTAGTGGGTTGCTCGGATTTTTACTGCTCTTTTCAACAGTGATCTTGTTTGGCGCAGACGTAAAATCAAACCATTTTTTAGCCTGGACTTTAATGTTTCATCCAGGAATAGTTTTAACCTATTTAATCGATGCTAGTCATTTACGCTTCGGCACAATCAATTTCCTCTCCACAGACAATCTAGCGGAATTATCATTTTATGGGCAAGCTTTATGGACAAACACTACTGTAGGGATCGGCTTGATTTTTTTGAACTTTAGTTTGTGGACATATTGGTGTTGGGCGGTCTTAAAACGTCGCTTTCATAATCCTCAGAAGACTATACTCAGTAAAGTCCATAGTTATTGGCTGACTGCTTGGTTTGCATTGATATCTCTAGGTTTTACACTGCAAACCGAGGCTGCTAATCTGTCTGGCGATATCTATCTTATCAGTAACAACTTTGTTTTCCTTCAGGTTTGTTTGAGCTTATTTGGTTTGGGGTTAATTTTTGCCTTAAGTCCTCACCGCCAAACTTTATACGATTGGGCGCGATATCGTCATCAAAGTCAAGGTAATTCCCTCTGGAAAGAACTAGTGTTAGGGGAAAACAGCCCTTCAACAATCGCCATAGTGATTAATTTAGCGATCGCCATTACCTTCATTTCCCCTTCAATTTTTCTGCTACTGCCTCAAAGCCATCAGTATGTTTTTTGGGGACTGATTCTGAGCGCGACAAACATCTTACTTTATGCTGTCATTGCTCAATTTCTTCTAACCATTAAAACCCGTAAAAGAGCAGTCTGGTCAATTGCCACGGTATCATCAATGATCATCTTGCCTCCAGTGTGTTTAGGAATTGCCCAGCTCACAATTCCCACAATTCCTCAAGTTTGGCTATTGAGCTTTGTTCCTCTTGTTGCTACAAAATATGTTTCTTTCGCGGGGATTGCTTTAGCTATTCTGGGGCAATGGTTAGCTATTTCGGTAATAAGTTTACAGATGACTCGCAAATTAAAGCAAGCAGGAGCATCATCAACTAAAATCCTCCTGAATCGAGTTCATGCTTTGAGTGATTAAAGCAATTAATTATTAGTTAATACTCTTATTCGATCATGATTTAAAGCGATCGCTTTGGAAAAAGGCGATCGCTGTTACTTTTATTTTTGATTATTTTTTTGCTCTTAATCTTAAATTAAACCACATGTGCTTATATTGATTGGTCTATGTCAGCTAGATCAACTTCAACTAATGATTCTGGTTTGAATTGCATACCAGCTTAGTCCATAGATAATCTCAGATTAGAAATCATTCGTAGCATCTCACATATGACCATAACTTGGACGACTTTTGCAACTCGTCTGCTGATCGGATTTTTCTTAGCGGTGGGTATTGGAATCGAAAGACAGTGGCTTAAAAAAAGAGCTGTATTAAAAACAAATGTACTAGTGACTTTGGGTTCGGCAATGTTTACTATGCTCTCGATTATGACTCCTGGGGATGCCAGCCCTACCAGAATTGCTGCCCAAATAGTATCTGGAGTTGGTTTTTTAGGTGGTGGTGTAATTTTGCGCGATGGAGGAACTGTCAAAGGACTTAATACCGCAGCGACTATCTGGTGTGCAGCAGCAATAGGTGCTTTGGTAGGTTCAGGTTTTTTAGTGCCAGCATATTTATCTACTGTTGCCATCATAGGCGCTAATTTACTATCAAAACCCTTAGAAGAAGTTTTTAAACAGCAGCGAAATAATAATTATCAATCTTTGTCTCCAAATAACGTAAAACTGATCGATGGCAAGGCGACAATCGATAAAGCTGTTTTAGCCCTTAAGGACAATAAGCACAAGAATTATGAATATTGCTGTTACTTAATCTGCTTATCGACAACTGAAGCCCAAGTCTTTGAGATAATTAACCAATTTGCTCAAAAACACAATTTAACTTTAATTGGAATACAAAGTAAAAATTCGCTTAATAAAACTAAATCTGGAGAACTAGAAGTTGAACTTAAATTTAATTTTATTGCTCACGGCAAGGAGTTAGGCTTATCTGACTCTGAAGAAATTATTAAACTGCTGAAAACTGAGGCTGAAGTTAATTCAGTTATTTGGGAATTATTATCAATATAAATTCTAATATAAATCTTAAGCTCAGAAATTCTCGACTGTTTAAAGTTATTGTGTTATCATGACGCTTATATTGAGCTTTTATTTTAAGCATTATGCTGTCACATTAATAAATTTATGATTTATTTTATAATTTATTGGAATTTGAAAAATAGCTCAGTAATTTTGAGCAGGTACTGGTAACTAATTAAAATCGAGAAAAAACTAGGTAACTCAAGCTCGATAATTAATCTTTAATAGAGATAGTATCTGGGTACAATTACAAAAACAAAATAAACTCAATAAAAATTGCTTTACGGGAAATTGCGGTTGTTTCTTAAGTACATTTAGGGATAAATTTAGAATGTTAATCTAGCCGTAACAAACTCTAAATAGTTTCTAAACTAAAAGTAGTGAAGTTAATAGATTTTACAGTTTAATTTTGTAAATA
>JBDKJC010000163.1:0-6936 GCA_039796815.1 Cyanobacteriota bacterium
CCGCCTCATAAAGCAATCTCTCACAACGGCGATTATACCTCTTCTGCTCCCCATGAACCGTATAACAACCACGATGTAGTTCCAAATATAAATCATCCCGCCAAACAGGAAACTGACCTTGCCTCTGTTGTTTATCTTCCTTTGCGCCTTGGTGTCTTTGCGCGAAACATCCTTCAACCCTCTCCAAATAATCCCCAGCAGTCACAAACTCAATCTGCGGAAAAAAAGGCGATCGCTGCCACTTAGTAGCAACCTCCAACATATCCCTACTAGGTCCTCCGCCATGATCGCCCACTCCTGGAAGCCAAAATATCTCCTGTAAACCCGTCTGCACCTCCCAATCAACTCCATAGTTAGCCATGGTAATTGGGTTAGTATCCATTACTCCTGTCACATTAGGAGGAGACATCAGGGTCAATAATTGCGTCCCGTCGGGAGACTCCCACCAAAAACAGCCATGAGGAAACTTCGTCGTATCATTCCAGTGCAATTTCCCTGTCACAAAATACTCAATCCCACACTGCTGCATAATTTGTGGTAGCTGCCAAGTAAAACCAAAACTATCAGGTAGCCAAGCAACTTTTGCTAGAGCGCCAAACTTCTTCTGATAATATTGCTGTCCATAAATTAATTGCCGAATTAACGACTCACCACAAACCAAATTAGTTTCAGGTTCAACCCACATTCCCCCTAAAATTTCCCACCGATTTTCCCTGACAGCATTTTGAATTAACTCAAACAACTCAGGACGATGATGCTCAACCCATTCATACAAGGCTGGACTAGTATGACCAAAGGTAAGAGAAGGAAAATCTTGCTGTAGATCCAAAACAGATTTAAAGGTTCGTTCGGCGACTTCATAGGTTTCGTTTGTAGTCCATAGCCAAGCCATGTCTAAATGAGCATGACCGAGTAAATTAAAGCGACGTTGTTTAATATTCTGTGCCAAAGGTAACAAACGCGATCGCAATTGCGCCAAATCTTCTACAAAACTAGCCTGTGATAAATTCTGCCAGTCCAACTCATCCAAGGCGGTGGCTAAAACATCTAGATCTGTGGGTTTAAATTGAGACAGATATTTGCTTAAAACTGTAATTTCATCGGCAACTAAGCCAGGGTCAATATTTTGGTCGGGATCTGATTCATAGAGTAAATGCGATCGCATTAAGGCCCCAATATCATGATTCGGACTAACAAGGCGAATAGTAACCAGATATTCTTTTCCTGGTTGAGCCTGATCCGTAATTAATACCCGCGCTGAAGAATCAAACAAATCTCCCTGCTGCACCACCTCCCCGTTAATAAATATTTGAGCATCTGTGGCCCACCAAGTTAAGACTAAACGTAAACTCAACCCCTCTATTGGATAACCCTGTATCGATTGGGGGATAATAATCTGCTGCGCCAGCCATTTAACCTCTTGCCCTGCTGGAAAAACTACATAGCCCTTCTCATTGAGGATGACAGTGGGAGATTGAATTAAATCTACTGTTGCTGCATCATTACCCAGATCATGCCAACTATCTTGTACTTCTAGTTGCACTAGCTGACGCAATTTGGCGATCGCTTTTTGAATAATTACAGCAGAATCTTCAAGCATGGGTTTAAAATCTTAATTTGTTTCTAATATAGTTCGCTCCATTCTGTCATTATGAATAACTAAAATGAAAATACTTTTATTAGCATTGATGGAGCAGTATTGCGATCGCAGAAAATAAAAAGTTGATTAGAATTGAATTTAATAACTGATATCTACTATGACAATCCGAGAAACTGCAATCACCAAGCTTAATCAACTTCCTGAATCCCTTGTTCAAGAAGTCAATGACTTCATTGACTTTATTGCTCAAAAACATCAATCCCAAATTGTTGAAAGTAAACCTGAATCAACACCTGAGAAAACTTGGTCACAATGGTTTAGGACTGTTGACGCTTTAGAAGTTAGTCCGCCTCAACCAAACAGTAAATTCTCAGAGCTACTAATCGATAAATATCGGCAACAAGGACTCGATCTATGATCCTGTGCGATGCAGGGGTTTTGCTTTGTCTGGTTGACCACACTCAAACCCAGCACAAAACCTACAGAAGTCTGGTGATGCGCTTAGAAAAGCCACTACTTACCACTTGGTCATGCCTAACCGAAGCCATGTACCTTGCTCTCCATCGTGGTGGCTGGCAAATGCAAATGCAACTAGGTCAGCTTTTGCTAGATAAATTGCTCGTGGTGTACGATATCCAGGAAAGCGATCGCGAGAGTTTTGATATTATTCGCGATTAACCATAGTAGTAAAGTCATTGACTGCTATACTTCTAGCTGCGCTAACTATCGTAATTTGGCGATCGCTTTTTGAATAGTTACAGCAGAATCTTCAAGCATGAGTTTAAAGTCTTAATTTATTACGGAACAACTTAGCTCAACGTCTGCGCCTGTTTCAATTACTGGTAGCGAAGGAGACGATCTTTTTGTTCTCCAGACTGGTGAAGGCTCCGATTCGATTCTTGAATTTGACTTAAAAAGCGATCGCCTTGGTTTGACTGATGGTTTACAGTTTGCTGACCTAAGTTTTTCAAATAATACTATCTTCGCTGGAGGGGAAGTATTGGCAACTCTTGAGGGAATTAACACCGAACAACTAACAGCCGATAACTTTCAAACAATTTAAATAATTGGTAAGGGGTTGAGATTTCAACCTCTTTTCTTGCTGGTTATCATTTCAAAAGACATCAAATAAGTTCTATACACCACCAAATTCATTTATCATAAGAGACTAACCACGCAAAAACTTATTCATATGTCAGCTATGACCAAGCAAACTATTTCTGTCTTAGTAGAAGACGAAGCAGGAGTTTTAACCCGTATTGCCGGATTATTTGCTCGCCGTGGTTTTAATATCGAAAGTTTGGCAGTCGGTCCTGCTGAACAATCAGGTGTCTCGCGCATTACTATGGTTGTTCCCGGAGATGAGAAAATCGTCGAGCAGCTAATTAAACAGCTATACAAGTTAATTAGCGTTCTGAAGGTGCAGGATATTAGCCAACAGCCTTGTGTTGAAAGAGAGTTGATGCTGATTAAGATCAATGCTACTGCCTCTAATCGCGCTGAAATAATTCAGGTGGCGCAAATCTTCCGCGCTCGTGTAGTGGATCTTTCGGAGGAGGCTTTGACGCTAGAAGTTGTAGGCGATCCTGGTAAAATTGTAGCGATTATTCAAATGTTAACTAAATTCGGTATCCGCGAAATTGCGCGTACAGGTAAAATTGCTCTAGTTAGGGAATCGAAAGTCAATACGGAATATCTCAAGTCATTAGAGGCAAAAGTTACTTTCTAGCCAGCTAGTACCGCTGTGCGGAAGTCAAAAGTCAAAAGTTAAAAGTTACAAAGCTCGAAGTTACGTTAGGCAGATTACCCAACTTGAGCAGACCTATTAAATATTAAAACGCTTATAGTTTCAACAGCAGTTTTGTTTTAGCCGAGATAAAATTTTGCTGGATCAAGATCTTATAAAGGTTAATCTCTGTTTCTAACAGGCAAGCATGACCACTTTGAGGCAAGACCATCATTTGTCCTTGAGGCAAGAGACTAGTTAATTTCCGTGCTTCGGCAACAGAAGGTAATAAATCATCGGCCGCTCCTGCCACAATTAGACTAGGAATATTCAGGCTACGTAATTCTTCGTCTAATACCTTAAAATCTCTTAATAAAGATAGACGCCAGCTAATCACATGGGGTGGGATCGACTTCATACTTCTAATTAGGCGATCGCGATCGCAATCGTCGATCCGATTGAGACGTACCAAAAAAGGCAATAGTCCAGCCGCCGAATAACGATGCACCCAAGCAGGTAAAAACCCAGTCAGATCGACTCCCCAACTGAGAATTGGCAGTTGATTAAAACTAGAAGCAGGATTAACTAAAATTAGCTTACTAATTAAATTTGGCGCAGCTAAAGCGGTTTTTAATGCCAGACAACCGCCAAAAGATTCACCACATAAATAAACTTCTTGATTAGTTTTTTTCTCTAACTCTGACCTAATTAACCTTACTGTGTCTCTAGCCAGATCCTGCCAGGTACTATGATTATTAATACGAATTGACAGACATCGCAAGTCAAAATTAGCTGCTAAATGATCGGACTGAGTTTGTAGCAATTTGCCTGTCCCGTCCATCCCAGGAAGATAGACAAATAAAGGCGCATTGGGATTAACTTCCCTGGGATCAATAAAATCTACGCTAAGTTCAGAACTCATGGATCTATGTAATCAAACAAAACTTAAACTTTCTTAATTATTATTCTCTAACATTTACTGATGGAAATTAATTTCACCCTTTTTTTCTTCACATTTGCCTGACTAATCAATGAACAGTAATCAGTAATCAGTAATTAGTCCTAAAGGACGACGCGGAGGACGCGAAGCTAATCCTTTAGGACTAGTGCTTTAGCATAAGCTTCGTGACCGTAGGGAATCCTTTAGGGCAAATAATTAATAACACCCTTCCTTTAATAACTCTGTGATTTGAGCTTGGCAATAGTTTGTTAAATCACGAGTGAGCAGTTTTGCCTGCTTACCCTTATATTCCTGCTTTTGCAGGGGATTAATCAAGTAGGGTCTGCCGATTAATACATGAACGCGATGATAAACTAGCATCGGATGTAGACCTTGGCGTTCAAAGAAAGGTTCATTTTGGTCAAACTGCTTGAGCCAGCGAATCGGAATACTGGGATAGTTAGTTTCTGATAAAGAAGCGATCGCCACAGGTAAAACAACCAAATTACTCACTGGTGCTTTCCAAGCCAGATGAGCAAAACCACGATGAAATGGATTAATCTCGTGGGGTGCAGTAGGTTCAATCATCGGTTTTGTTCCTTCAGGAAATAATCCTACCCACTGTCTGGAGGTTAAAAGATAATTTGCTTGCTCAAAAAATTCTTGCTGTCTATGTTCAGCTGTTCCTAGAGGAAAACAACCCAAGGAATCAACAATTTCTCGCACAACTGGAGTCTGTCCCATGTAATGATGACAGGCAATTCTGAGGGTATTAGGAATTGTCTTAATTAAAATTGGTGCATCTAAAAAACTACGATGGTTACTGATCACGATGGTGGGAAGATCCTGGGGAATGCGATCGGTATAAGACTTCGTTAAATTTAGATTAACCGCTGATATTAAAGATTGAGCAAGCAGACGGGGTGTAAATGACAACATTCAATAAATTACTAGCATATTCAAACTAAAGTGTTAATATCCCACTTTGATTACTGAAGATCGGGTTATTTACAGTATGAAGTAATACTTAACCTTTAACCAAGATTTGGGCGAGAAAGATTTGGTGTATTTTTACCTTTAACCTCTAACCTTTCCCCTTATGCGAAGCGGTACCCTTTAGGGTTCCCCGATCTCTATTAGGAAATTTATTTTGTACGACTACTTAGGTAGCTTTGTTAACGAAATCGAAAATTTATTAAGTATTTCTCTTAACTTTATTTTAAAGCTCTGTTGTAATTGATACTGTAGGGGTGAGGTTTCTCGAAATATAACAATTTAATCTAGAGTGATTGAACTATTTAAAATTATCTAATATTGTCTCGTAATCAAAAATCAACAGATCAACATTTAGATGGTAGGTAATCTCCATCAATCTACAGAAAATTGCCTCTGGCTAAAAAGCTATAAAATCAGCACCTATTTAGTTAAAGCAGTTTCTCGCTAACTCAAATGAATCATCCCGATCTTAATCATAAATTTTCTTTAACTACTCCCCTTTACTACGTTAACGGAGTTCCTCACATTGGCAGTGCCTACACTACCATGGTGGCGGATGCCATAGCTAGATTCCAGCGTTTACAGGGTAAATCAGTCTTATTAATCACAGGAACAGACGAACATGGACAAAAAATTCAACGCACTGCTGCTGAGGAAAATGTAGAACCACAGGTTCATTGCGATCGCATTGTGGAAAGTTTTAAGTCTTTGTGGGACAAGCTAGATATTAAATACGATCGCTTTATCCGTACTACCTCACCAAAGCACCAGGAAATTGTTAATCAATTCTTCGATCGTGTTTGGCAACAAGATGATATCTATCTAGCTCGTCAGCAAGGTTGGTATTGCGTAGCTTGTGAAGAGTTTAAGGAAGAGCGAGAGTTAATTGAAGACCATCATTGCGCCATTCATACTAATAAACAAGCAGAATGGCGTGATGAAGAAAACTATTTCTTTCGTCTCTCTAAATATCAGCAACAGCTAGAAGAACTATATGAGTCCCAGCCAGACTTTATTCAACCGCCTAGTCGGCGCAATGAAGTACTTAACTTTGTTCAACAAGGCTTAAAAGATTTTTCCATCTCGCGCGTCGATCTAGACTGGGGAATTCCTGTTCCTGTAGACGATAAACATACAATTTATGTCTGGTTTGATGCTCTTTTAGGCTATATCACAGCCCTACTAGAGCCAGATCGAGCTTCCTCCTTGGACAAAGCGTTAGCTCATTGGTGGCCGATAAATCTACATTTAATTGGTAAAGATATATTACGATTTCATGCGGTTTACTGGCCTGCTATGTTAGCTTCTGCTGGTTTACCTTTGCCAGAAAAAGTTTTCGGTCATGGTTTTCTAACCAAAGACGGACTCAAAATGGGTAAAACTTTGGGTAATACCATCGATCCCTTCGAGCTAGTAGATAGATACGGTGCAGATGCCGTGCGCTATTACTTCCTTAAAGAGATTGAATTGGGCAATGACGGTGATTTTAATGAAACTCGTTTTATTAACGTGCTGAACAACGATTTAGCTGATGTGCTGGGCAATTCGCTGAACCGTACCTTGGGAATGTTAAAAAAATATTGCCAGAGTACCGTACCGCAATTATCTAGTG
The DNA here is from genome assembly GCA_039796815.1 of Cyanobacteriota bacterium. Classification (GTDB taxonomy): domain Bacteria; phylum Cyanobacteriota; class Cyanobacteriia; order Cyanobacteriales; family Xenococcaceae; genus Waterburya. The sequence goes on from JBDKJC010000163.1 coordinate 6,875, forward strand.
CTGACTTTAGTTCAGACCATCCTTTAAAAAGTATTGGTATGACTTTAGGCGATCGTGTAGTC
>JBDKJC010000164.1:0-6936 GCA_039796815.1 Cyanobacteriota bacterium
TTTAGCAATGACTGACACTCGATCCATATCATGACCTCCTGCTTTAAGGTCACGAACTGCACTTTCTGCTTCATCTCGACTGTAAAATAGTCCAACAGCACGTTTATGTTGCTTGGTCTTCATGTTTTTGATTCCTGGAAATATTGAAATATCTTGTAATTACTATTGTTAGATTAAGCTCAAATATCTATTAATTAGACTAGTTTTACCAAAGTTAAGCTAGTTTTTATTAATTTGAGTACTTTGTATTTATTACCAAATGTTATCTATCTATGGTTTTGTCAGATGACTACTTTAAGATAGATAACCTAGATTGCGTAGTTGCAAAATGTCTTAATCACTTCTATTCTTGAGCCATATTTGGTAATTTTTCGGCAAAATATTTGCTCAAAAAAGTATTAACTATGGACAGAATTATGGGGGCAACGATAAAGGCTACTAAACCAGCAACTCGGAAACCTGGAACAAAAAGAGCAGCTAACCAGAAACACAAACCGTTAACTACTAAGGAAAATCCCCCTAAACTTATGACATTGAGGGGTAAAGATAATAATGAGATTGCTGGTTTAACTCCTGAATTAATTAAACCAATTACTAACGCTGCAACTAGGGCAGCAGGAAAATTTGCCAGATTTACCCCAGGAAAGATAATATCAACTACCAACAGGCTTAATGCTGTAGCTAAGATAGTTAAAAATGAACCTAACATATTTTGACTCCTGTTTATTTAACAACAATTTTCCGTAAGACAAAACATTAATGCCTTGCTTCTGTTCTTTACTACTGTCTGATGGTAAAAAATTGTTGTATTTCTTGCCTCTAGCCAAAGATGTATTATTGTCTAGAAAGTAAAATCTAGAATAGATACTTATCTTGCCTAAGATAGAAGATTTTGTTGATTAAAGAAGTTTAAAATAAGAACAAATTAGCTATAAACTGCTTAAAAATAGAAAAAAGATAGGAAAAGAAAATGGGAATTATTAATGTTATTGCCTCAATATTACTCCCCCCCCTTGGTGTGTTCTTAACCATGGGAGTTGGTCAAGCTTTACTAATTAATGTTCTACTAACTTTATTAGGATGGGTTCCAGGAGTTATTCATGCACTCTGGATACTTTCCAAAAAATCAGAGCAAGCAAACTACCGTAATTATTAACAGTATTAGCTTTTAGTTTTCACGAAAATTAGATTTTGAATCTAACTGTTTGCCAGGGCTATTTCATTAACATAACAGTAAATAATTAAGGATTTAAAACAATCTCAAATTCCTGTTGAATAATGTTTTCTGGCAAACGATTTTCTTTTAAAGCATTTAGCAAACTCATCGGTTCGCAGCTAAATTTTACTTTTTGTGGAGAACCTTCAATTAATACTTGATAACCTGCCAACTCAAAATCCAATAGCTCATCTAAATATGGGACGTTCAAATTATTCAACTTTAAATAATTTGCTAAATTTTTTGCTTCTTCTGTAGCAAATATTTCAGGTGGAGTAGTTTGCCAAAATTTTGCTAAGAGTTGGCGAAAATTAGCCTTTCCCAGACTAAGCATTAATAAACGACTACTCAATTTCAAAGCATCGACTGCTGTACCGCCACGCATAGCAGAAACCAAATGTTGCAAAATTTCAATACCGCGATCGCTATTTATATTCTTCAATTCTATGTTTGTTGGCTGATTGGCAGTTAAACACCCTAAAGCTTCTTCCCATTCTGATACAGAAGGTAAAGCGCCATCCTGGGACTTAAATACTTTAGATGAAGACAATTTACTGATTTCAGGTGTTTTATTAGAACGTAGATTCCATAGTTGCTGGATCTGTTGAACTTGTTTTAAAAGCAGATCGACTGGAAAATGTTTAGTCTGAAGATGATTTTCTGATAGTTCAAAAAAAATTGCTTTGAGATTGGGCAAGCTGGGAATAATCTCTGCTGCTAATTCCATCACGGGAGTAGGTACGATACCAGAATGAGCGTCTAACCAATACCCTTGCCAAGATTGACCCCCCGCTAAATGTAGTTCCCAAATGCGATCGCGAGTAAGTTCAGCAATTACTTGGCGCATTGAAGAGCGACCATTTTGTTCATTACACCAAAGATTGTGTAGATCCAAAAGAATTCCACAATCAGCAGTTTCGGCAACGGCAGCGAAAAAACTTCCATCTGTCATTTCACCAGGAAGCGGTTGCAAATAATTAACTCCAGTCTCAAAGGCAAAGGGAATATTTAAGCGATTCCTAAATCAAGAGTATCTTCTCTCTTAAATACTGACAAACAAGCTTCAAAACGAAACACTTGTGTAACATTTGTTAATAATATTTTGGTTACGGTTGAATATTTTGAATTATAGGAAAAGGCGAATTTATTTAGATTGCTTATCCGTAATTGATTTAAAACAAACTATAACTAAACTATAACTTTAGTTGGAGGAATTAAAAGTTATAAGTTAGTTAATCTGAAGTTGTGTAGATTGAAGCAGAATGAAACCAAAAGAAATTTTAATTCTAAATATTTTTATTGATTTCATTTTGAGTAATTTACACTTTAATTCACACAATTATTTGATTATTCTGTCAAAAAAATGAGACATTTATTTTCTCAAACAATAAACTACCTGAGTTCTTTATTTAAAAAAACTCAAATTAAAAGTTTACTAACTACTGCATTTTTAGGAGTAATTTTATTAACTAGTGGTGTTAGTAGCATAGCTACCAATGGTAATAGTGCTGCTGACAAGATTAGTAATAAAATCTTTGAAGGTAATCCAGAGCGACCAACAACGACTCGCGAGTGGAAACAAGAGGCTCGTGAAACTAAAAATCAACCTCTAGAAAGAGCTAAAGAAATTGGCAAAGAAACAAAAGAAGCAGTAAAAGATTGGGGTAAAGTTTATCCAGATGTAGCTGAAAGAACTGCCCCCGACGAAATAAAATAATTAAAATCTAGTGATTGAAATAGCAATTAAGTAAATCTAATTGAGTTTAGGTTTACTTAATTTTTTTATATCTATAGATCTATTAGAAATATATGAAAAAGAAATTTAAGAAAATTTTAGCAAATTTTTTCCATAGGTGCGATCGCTAGTAACTTAAACTAGATTATGGGCTATTTTTCTAATAGACTATAATTTCAAGTTTCTACAATACTGAAGTATCTTATCTACACAATGACCTTAAAGCGTATATCTACAGGAATTACTGGTTTAGATGAAGTTTTGTTGGGGGGATTAATTAGCGAACAAGCGTATTTAATTAAAGGTCAACCAGGTAGTGGAAAAACGACTTTAGGATTTCATTTTCTTAGTGCTGGAATGGCTTTGGGAGAAACCAGTCTCTTAATCAGCTTCAGTGAGTCAGAAGCAAGGCTGCGTCGTAATGCCAAGCTAATGAACATCGAGCTTGATAATGTAGAATTTCTTGACCTTAGCACTAGAGAAAGTTTTTTTGCTCAAGAGCAAAGATATGATATTTTCTCCCCTTCAGAAGTAGAAAAATCACCAGTTACGGAAAAATTAGTCAATGCGATTGAAAATATCAAACCACAAAGGATTTTCCTCGATGCTATTACTCAATTCCGTTATCTAACAGCAAATGACTTTGAATTTCGCAAGCAGGTACAGTCATTTTTACGCTTTGTAGTCGATCGCGATATTACTCTATTATTTACCTCCGAAGGAAGCGATCGCGATCCTGATGATGATCTTCAATTTATGAGCGACGGGGTAATTGAACTGCACACAACTATCCAAAAACGCTGTCTTCAAGTCAACAAATTTCGGGGTTCTGGTTTTGCTAAAGGTCATCACGATTTACATTTAAGCGATCGCGGAATGTTAGTTTATCCGATTTTAATCCCAGAGATTTATCAACGTGAGGCTGCAATAGAAGTCATTTCAGCTGGGATTCCTGAAATTGATGAATTGCTCTGTGGCGGAATTGAACGAGGAACAACAACTATTATTTCTGGTCCGTCAGGGGTAGGCAAATCGACCTTTGGGATTCAGTTTATGAAGGAGGCGGCGGGACGAGGAGAACGCTCAGTCTTATATGCTTTTGAAGAAGCAAAAGATACATTGTTAAAACGTTGCGAATCAATTAATATTCCTGTCCACGCCATGATTGAGCGCGGGACACTCTCGATAGTTAATATTGAACCATTGAAATATACTCCTCATCATTTTGCCAATTTAGTCCGTACTGAGGTGGAGCGAAATAACGCCAAAATAGTAATGATCGACAGTACTTCTGGCTATAAATTATCAATGGAGGGAGGAGATTTGATTCGTCATCTACATTCCCTATGTCAGTATCTAAAGAACATGGGAGTCACCGTAATTCTAGTCAACGAAACCCATGCGATCGCTGGGGTAGAATTTACCGTAACGGAAGTAGGACTGTCTTATTTAGCCGACAATTTAGTTTTTCTGCGTTATCTGGAATTAAATGGTGAGTTGCGTAAAGCGATTGGTGTATTGAAAAAAAGAGTATCAGATTTCGAGCGCACCCTCAGAGAGTTTAAAATTACTAAATATGGTATCAAAGTGGGTGAACCCCTATCTCATTTGCGAGGAATTTTAAGTGGTGTACCTGAATCAGTGAACAATGAGCAGTGAGCAATGAGCAGTGAGCAGTGAGCAATGAACATTGATCTATGGATAATAATGTGGCTTATGATAAGGCATATCAGTTTGCGATTAGGATTGTTAAAGCATACAGATATTTATGCGCAGAAAAAAGTGAATTTGTTTTATCTAAGCAGTTGTTGAGAGGTGGTACGAGCATTGGAGCAAACATTATTGAGGCAAAAGGTGGAATATCTAAAGTAGATTTTTCTGCCAAGATTTCGATTGCTTACAAAGAAACTTTAGAGACAAAATATTGGCTTTCTCTGCTCAAAGATACGGGATACATAGATCCAAAATCTTTTGAAAGTATTTATGAAGATGCAGATGAAATAGCAAAAATATTATTTTCAATATTGAAAACTACTAGAATTAACATCAGCAAATAGTAACTGCTTATTGCTCATTGTTCATTGCTCATTGTTTATATGAAACGTATTCTCTTACTAATCGAACATCAGCAGAATCGACAATTGTTATTTCAAGCTCTGGAGCAATATTATCAGGTACTTGTTCCTGAAGTTGATGTGGACTTTGCTGTAGTTGGGGAGCAAATGTTAAGCGAGGATTTCGATCTCTGTTTTGTTGACTATACTGCTATTCATTATTTACGAGAAAAAATGTTGGCGGCCAGAGAGGCGGCTATTCCCTTGTTCTTACCTTTCGTTTTTATGACTACCCTGCATGATGTTGGTCTATCTACAGATCATTTAGAGCCATTGATCGATGATATTGTTTATCTACCAGTGGAAAAAATTGAGCTACGGACCAAAATTAGAGTATTATTGCGATCGCGTTCTTATTCTCTTCAGCTTAAAGCTTCACAAGAAAAGTTGAATCAGTCTCTAGCTCACGAAAAAGAGTTAAGTAAAATCAAATCTCGTTTCGTTTCTACTGTGTCTCACGAGTTTCGTAATCCTCTCAACAGTATTTCAGGTATGGCACAAATTTTAGAGACTTATGGGGATAAATTAACCCCAGTCAAGAAAACAGAAGTATTGCAACAGCTACGACGCAATGTCACAAAAATGACCAATCTCCTCAATGATGTGTTGCTGATTAGCCAAAAAGATATGGATAAGCTTCAATTTAATCCCGCACCACTGGAGTTGGAAACGTTTTGTCGTGACGTAATTAATGAAGTTCAAACAGCGTTCGATCACAGGCAAACAATTAACTTTAGTTATCAAGCAAAACAAAAACAATTTAGTTTAGACAGTAAATTACTCAATCATATCTTGACCAACTTACTTGCCAATGCGTGTAAATACTCTCCCAAAGATAGCACTGTAGACTTGGAAATTCGCTCCGAGGCTTTAGAATTAATTTTTACGATTCGCGATCGCGGGATTGGCATTCCCCCCGAAGATCTACCTCAACTATTTGATTCTTTTTATCGCGCCAGCAACTCTCAAGATTATCAAGGATCGGGTTTGGGTTTAGCGATCGCCAAAGAATATGTTGAGTTTCATCAAGGCACTATCTTCGTAGTTAGTGAGCTTGAAGTAGGTACTACTTTTACCGTTAATATTCCCATTGTCAACGAATAGTTATAACCGTACAAGATTAGCTTAGGGCGATTAGGGTAATCTGCTCGTAGGTAGTAGATAGTAGATAGTAGATAGTAGGTAGTAGGTAGTAGGTACTATGTACTAGATATCAGTTAAACAAAAACATCCTTTTTTAGTATTGTTATATGTGGCTAAATTAAACTTCAATTTAGAGATTTATAAGCTTGAAAGATTTTTTGTAAAAGTGGCTTACACCTACCATACCAATGGTTAGTTACTTGTTTTAAGGGTATATTTAATTCTTCAGCAATGTCTTCAAAAGTTTCAGCAGGTTCTAACAACAATCTCTTTTGGCTGAGTAACTGACAATGACAATTTGGATATGCACGGGGATAACAGTTTTTTAGCTGATTCTGCGGGTCTTGATGAATATAATCGACTATTCTTGTACTTAGACGTTGATTTTCTTGTTCTTGTAGCTGTTCAATATAGCAATCCAGTCCATTTAATCTGGGAGTGTTTAATCCTGTCTCTGCTAGTAATTCAATCAAGGTTATTTGGCGATCGTTTTCAGCGATCGGTGCATCGAGGCTAATTAAAGCAGAATTATTAGAATATAAATCTTTTATACGCCAATAGAGATATCCATTGATCCAACTAACCAGACTTTTCTCCAATGATTTCGATCGAGGTTGAAACTCACAGCAAATATCTCGACTAACTTTTTCCCAAGTTTTGTTTAAGGCATCTAAATAGTCTGGATGCGATGATTTGAGTAATCCTGGCAGATGGTAAATTTCAACTAA
>JBDKJC010000165.1:0-6926 GCA_039796815.1 Cyanobacteriota bacterium
CTCAACCAAATTCTGCAAAACAAAGATGATTTAAAAGTAGCCGTATTAGTTAATGAATTTGGCGATATTAACATTGACGAGCAACTACTTATCTCGATGGAATCAGATATGGTAGAACTTGATAATGGTTGTATCTGTTGTACGATAAACGACAGTTTAGTAGAGGCAGTGTATCAGGTTTTAGCACGAGAAGAAAAAATAGATTATTTAGTAATTGAAACTACAGGAATCGCCGATCCGCTACCAATTATCTTGACTTTTCTCTCTACAGAATTAGAGTTTTTAACACGCCTTGATGCGGTAATTACAGTTGTCGATACAGCAGCTTTTGATGCCAAACATTTTGAGAGCGATGCTGCTTTCAGCCAAATTAGATATGGCGATCTGGTTATTTTAAATAAAATTGATTTAGCAAGCAAAGCAAAAATTGCCGAATTAGAAGCATTTATTGAAGATGTTAAGCCAGGATTTAGGATTTTACAGAGTGAATATGGCAAAGTTCCCTTACCTTTAATTTTAGATATTGGTTTAACTCAAGAAGCTCATTATCAAGAGCAGATTTCTGAGTTTCGGCGCGATCGCTCTTCTTTTAATAACCATTTAGCTAATGATGATTTTAGTTTCGTTTCTTTTCAAAGCGATCGCCCATTTGAGCTTGAAAAATTTACCTATTTTTTAACCGAACAATTGCCGAATAATGTTTTTCGAGCCAAAGGAATATTATGGTTTCAAGAAAGTCCCTCACGACATATTTTCCAACTGAGTGGTCCTCGTTACGATCTGCAAGCTGATGATTGGACGACGCAACCAAAAAATGAAATTGTATTCATTGGGCGTGATTTGGATGAATCATTAATTAAACAAGAGCTTGATGACTGTTTAGCTGGCTTGATTTTGCCAAACAAGTTTAGTCTGCCCAAATTACCTTGGTAATCGTAATGGATTTATTTTCTCGAATTAATTTGAAAGCCGATCCTGCAAAAGTAAAACAAGTAAAAACTTGGATAGCTGAAATAGAACAGTCAGATATTGATTAATTGAAATCAAAATAGTAAAATATAAAACTTTAATTGAGATGAGCAAACACACCATATTTGTCTGTAGTTCTTGTGCTTTTTCTCCTCAACAAAAAAACTATTTAGGACAAAGAGGCGGACAACATTTACTAAATAAATTACAAAGTTTGCAAGCAAAATGGCAATATAAAGATGAATTTATCATTCAAGAAGTTAGTTGTCTGAGTGCCTGTAATCGTCCCTGTGCTGTTGCTTTTGCTGCACCTAATAAAACTATTCTGATGTTTGGAGATTTGCCACCCATAACCAGTCCTCCTTCTCTGTTGCGATTTGCCGAACAATACTTTGCTAGCAACGATGGACTCATAAAACGTCAATATCGCCCAGAAGTTTTACAGAAAGGAATTTTAGCCCGTATTCCCCCTTACCGCCTTTAACGATAGCTACATAGATTAATGACTCTTAAAATTTACAATGTCGAGAAGGAAATTTGTTAACCCATGAAGGTAAAACCGCGACTGATATGGAAGAGTTACAACAACAATCGCAAACTTTAGTTCATTTGGCAGGGATTTTAGGATTAGAAATTAAATCTGAAGCCAACTTAGAAGATACTCATAACTTTGATGAAGCAGAAATTATCAGACTGATTCAACAACGTAATGAAGCGAGAAAAGTCAAAGATTACCCCCAAAGCGATCGCATTAGGGAACAATTACAACAAATGGGAATTACTTTGATCGATCGCCCTAATGAGGAAACCAGTATTGTTTACTCCTAAGTAAGTCAATTAATTAATTACAGATAGTTAAAGTTGTGTTGGGTTTGGCACATCACCATAGACTTTTTGGGGATCGAAAGTCTTTTCGGTTTCGGTAAAGATTAACTGTACTGGTTTCTTGGAAGAAACAGCATTTTTGCCTGTAGGAATACTACGATAAAAACAAGAACGATAACCTACGTGACAACTTGCTCCCAAACCAGCCACTTCAACACGCATCCAAAGACAATCTTGGTCGTCATCAATAGCTAACTGCTGTACTTTCTGCACCAATCCACTAGATTGACCTTTATGCCATAGCTGCTGACGACTGCGACTGTAATAATGCGCTTCTTCAGTTTCAATGGTTTTAATTAGCGCCTCTTCGTTCATATAAGCGTGCATCAGCACTTCACCCGTGTTGACATCTGTGGTAATTACTGGAATCAAACCATTGACATCGAATTTGGGAGCAAGTAACAAACCTTCCTCAACCTGGTCTACGGAAGTGCGGGCGGTAAATAGGGAATTCATATTAGATATATTAGATTAGGTAGATAATTTTGATAATCATTATCATACACAATTAAACTCTTCACGCCAGCATCCTATCCCCAGGTATTTTATGATCAAAAAATGCAAAATCTTACTCTAACCAGACCCGACGACTGGCATCTGCATCTACGGGACGGCGAGGCACTCAAAGCAGTTCTACCCCATACAGTACGTCAGTTTGCCCGCGCCATTATCATGCCGAATTTAAAACCTCCAGTACGCTCGGTAGCTGATGCTACTGCCTATCGCGATCGCATTATGGCAGCAATTCCCACTGGTAAAAAGTTTGAGCCACTGATGACCCTCTACCTCACCGACAACACCAGCCACGAAGAAATTATGGCAGCCAAAGCATCCCAGTTTGTCGAAGCGGTAAAGTACTATCCTGCGGGTGCAACCACCAATTCAGATTTCGGAGTGACGGACATTGGTAAATGCGATCGCGTCTTTGAAATGATGGAACAGGTAGATATACCTTTATTACTGCACGGGGAAGTGACAGACCGAGATGTGGATATATTTGACCGCGAGAAGGTGTTTATCGAAAAACATTTACTCCCCCTCAAGGAGCGATTTCCCAACCTGCGGGTGGTACTCGAACACATTACCACTGCCGATGCTGTGCAGTTTGTCCTAGCAACCAACAAGATCGCTGCAACCATCACTCCACAACATCTATTGTTTAGCCGTAGTGTTATATTCCAAGGTGGCATTCAGCCCCATTTTTATTGTTTACCAATTTTAAAACGAGAAAAGCATCGCCTGGCACTTTTGCAAGCAGCAACATCTGGCAATCCCAAGTTTTTTCTTGGTACTGATAGCGCGCCCCATCCCCGTAATAGCAAAGAAAGTTCCTGTGGCTGCGCGGGTTGTTATTCCGCTCTCCACGCTATGGAGTTATACGCAGAAGCTTTTGAGAGTGTTAATTCTCTCGATAAACTTGAAGCTTTTGCCAGTTTCTATGGGCCAGATTTTTATCAACTCCCCCGCAATAGAGAACAGATTACTTTGACTAAAACAACCTGGCGTATTCCCGATGAAGTTCCTTTTCCTGAATCTGGACTCGTTCCCTTATTGGCAGGTCAAGAGATGAGATGGCAAATGGTTTAACATTAACAGTACTCAATCTACCTAAGAAGTTTGACCGTAAGGCGATCGAGTAATTGGTTTAAATAGTCGGGTAGATGGGAATATTGATGAGGTTGATTACAGTCTTGGCAGTCTGAATTAAACTCGCAGTCTGGTAAAATTTTTCCCGTGTTGCCATCGACAACAACATTCCAATATTTACCTACCAAACCGACAATACTGATGTTATATTAATCATCCATTCGTTATTATCAAAACAAGTTGCACCTACAACCTCAAACAAGTGATGATGTTCTAGATGTACTTCTAAATTAGACAAGAGATAATTAATGGCTATTTGTTCGATAGTGGTCTGTTGTAACATACAAGTGCAATCTTCAGGCGTTTACATAAGCAGTCTGCTTAACTCTCAAGCAATCACAAAGAAAGCGATCGCTCCAAAATGGTCTTGCTTCTTCGCTGCTATAAATTTCTAATACGGCTTCGGGCAAGGCTTCAAATAAAAGCAATTCTCCAGGGAAAACAACTCGTTCAAAATACCAATGAGGGATGTTGTTAATACGAGCAATTTGTATAGTTGAAGTTTGATTCTTGTAGCTACAAAGAACACATAGACCGCATTTATCTGGTAAATGGTTAAGAATTTGACTCATAATTTGCTTTCCATTGATATTTTATAAAAGATCAAAACTCATTGCTTATTACTCATTGCTTATTACTTATTACTTAATTAATAATCCTCCCCAAGCAAGTAATAAAGAAAAAATCACCGCTGCGATCGCCTGTCTGCCTAATAGCAATAAGGCAAATCGAGAAGATTTTTCTTGCATAATGGTTAACAGAGTAACTAAACAAGGTAGCAATACTCCTGCTAGATAAACTCCAGTCAAAACTTGTAATGGGGTCAACATAGCCAAGGTTTCTGGTTCGGCAAACAGCAGCAGTCCGTCTTTGCGAATAGAAGCTAAAACAATAGGCAATGAGGCTTGAGGGGGGAGGTTAAATAATCCCATTAAAGGATTGATAATATTGGCTAAAGCTGAAATGACTCCTAACCAATTGAAGAGGGAAACGATAACAGTAATAATTAAAAAGATTGGAATCGCATTGAACAAAAATTGATTAATAGTTGACTTAGCTTCGCGCCAAATGACCGACCAACGTGGAAATTCTAAAAATGCCCTTCCTTCAATTACCAGGGGATTTTGAGTCGATTTTGCTGTAGGGGAAGAAATGATGCGAGTGTATATTAAGGTGGTAGTGGTTAGATACAGCAGATATGGAATTACCAAATAAGGTAACTTAGCAGCATTAAACACCCCTAAAGTTGCGCCAAACTGATAAGAGCAAGCCGAACCAAAGGCGATCGCCGAAATACAAGTTCCTCTAGAACAACTAGAACAGGCGCGAGTACTAATTACCGCAGGAACATTACACCCCATACCCATAATCACTCGTACTAAATCCCGTCCCGATAACCCAAACGGACGGAGTAGAGAATCGAGCGCAATGGTAATTCGTTCTATTAACCCACTAGCTTTATATGCGCCCAAGAATAGGGCATAGAGAATTACTGTGGGCATCGCCCAAATAAACAGCAACGGACTCATAGTTATCAGTCCATACTGACCTATCAGTATTTCTCTTAACCAGATCGGGAGTTGGGATAAAGGTTCAATAAGGGGAGCGATCGCAGCTTGCACTACAGGGTCTAGTAAAGTCGCAAAGGAGTTAGCCCCCCAAACAGCAATAATCGCAGGAATGAAGAGTAGAGCGATCGCTAATAACCAACCTAGACGAGGATGTTCTAACAGCGTTGGTTGGGGTTGAATGTGCCAGCCTGCCCTTGTAGGAATCCATTGTGAGGGAAAAGTATTAGGTTCTTGTAGAGAAGCCAAAATATAGTTTTTTGGTTCTATTGTAAGGTAACGGGCATCTATAGTTACAATTGTTAGGTTAGAAGTTTCGCTCCATTCCCGAATGATTTGTTGCTTGTGAGTCGTTTGTCGCACCTTATCCCAGAAAGTAATGACTATAATACCCCGCTTGTCTGCTACCAAGGGTAATAAATCGGCTAAATCTCGGTCTACGTCGGTTGCTTTGACTATCAATAGCACAGTATCATTCACTCGCAACTGTCTTAAAGCTTTTTTGGTAGTTACGCTGTCAGAACGATAGAGAATTCCAGGAGTGTCAATAAAAGTATAGGCTTCAGATTGATAAGTATCACAAGCTACTGTAGAACCGCGAAAATTGGCACTATAAGCGGACTGTCCTGTCAAAGAAGCAATTAGTTGTGATTTTCCCGTACTTTCTTTACCAATGACCACAATACAATCGCGCTCTAATTTTAACGGCGTAAAGATATTCATCTTATTTTTTAACAAATACAATCGTTACTACAGCAAGAAAGGTCATCTAAGAACAAACCTTCTCGACGATAAGCTTCCAGGGGATTTGTATCGATTCCCAGACGTTGGGCGATCGCATTTCCCACCACCGCAAATCGCTGGCGAAATTTGTAAATAAAGCAAAAAATCAACTCCCCGTGACGCACTGAAGGACCAACCACAAATAATCCTGGGGTGAGGGTAGACTCATCTTCTTCAGTCAGGGCTGCATAGCCATTTGACCAATCAAACAGATGAGCAATTTGCTTTAAACTGCTATCAAAACCCGTACAGAGAATTGGCTGTGTAGGACTTAACCACTGTTCATGCTCACTCTCCACCACATATCCATTTTTTACAGTCTTGACTGATTCAATATGCTGTTCCCCAATTAGCTTGACTAAACTCATAGAACAAGCGATTTCTAGACGTTTTAAGCTATAGGGAGATAGAGAAACACTGGGGTCTGAGTCTAAGTTTGACCAGCTACTATGGCGATCTAGCAACTTTACTTTTTTTCCTAGTGCTGCCAAATTAGATGCTGCATCGACACCACTTTCATATCCCCCGACAACTACGAATTCATCCCCTTCAAGATCTGCCCAAGAACGTACTTGGGAGTTATGGATACACAATTCTGCCCCTAGAAAAGGGTTTAAATTGGGATATTGAAACTCTCCTGCTGCCCAAATCACAAACTGCGATCTCAACTCACCTTTAGAAGTTTGTATGACAAAGCCCTTGTCTTTAGGTAAAGCTTCAATTGTTTTAATATCCGTCTCTGTTTTTACAGGCAGTTGAAAATGGTCGGCTACAGTCTCTAAATATAAGGCATATTCTTTGCCCGTAAGATGTTCCCGTCTGAAACTGAGGGCAGGAGAAGTATTCAAAACCACTGCGTTGAGATCCAATAGTCCAAAACCATGACTGGGAAACGACGGCGTAATAAATCGCATTTCTTCAGCCCAACGACTAAAGGAAGCCCCGACTTGATGCCGTTCTAAGATGACAAAGTTTTCGATCCCTAAATCTCTTAATACTACCCCACAGCCAATTCCAGCAGCCCCAGCCCCCACAATAACAACTTCAAATCGATGATTTGTTTTTTTCACAAGC